>CAZCXQ010000433.1:0-1000 GCA_964502655.1 uncultured Sphingorhabdus sp. | reverse complement strand
AGACGTGCGGGTTGGTGATCGAGGCGCGCACGCCGGCCTGCGCGGCAAGGTGCACGACGATGTCGAAGGTCTCGTCTCCGACCGCATCCGCGAGCGAAGCGCGGTCCGCGATCTCCGCCTTCCTGAAGACGAAGCCGGGCGCGGTCGCCGACAACCTGGCGCGGATCGACGCGGAGGGCGCCGCCGTTGAGGATCAGGCGACCGTTGCCCAGGGCGAAGTTGTTGCCAATGTTCACCGTGGAGTTGGTGTTGACGCGGACATCGCCGACAAGGCCCGTGTTACGGGTCATCAGGTTGGCGAAGCCGTTGCCGTTCACAAACGAGGGGCTGTTCCAGGCGAAGTCGCCGGTCTGGGCACCCACCTCAATGCGAACGGTGTCGGCGGTGCCGCCCGAGAAGAGGTTTTCATAGAGAGGCGTCCTGGCGCTGCTGACGGAGACCGCGCCGAAGTTCACGGAGGACTGGGCACCGCCACCACCGAGGAGGTACTTGCCACCGGTCGAGGCTCCAATGCTGCTGTTGAAGTAGTAGGACTCGGACTGCTGCGAGTTGCCGACCCACCACTTGCCGCCGGCGATGGTCGCCGGATTCAGGGTCTGGCTGAAGTAGCCGTAGTCGAGGGCGAGCACACCATCATACGGTCCGGTCGACTCGACCTTGATCTGACCGGTGGTCGGAGTGCCGGTGCTGATGATGTCAGGAAGGGTGCTGTTGTGCGCGATGCCGATGCCGCCGAGACCGTAGGCATCAGAGCGGACATAGGAGATGTTGGAGGCGATGTTGGCGTTGTCGGCAAAACGAAGCAGGCCGCCGGGCTGAACCTGGATGTCGCCCGCGCCGAACGGAGTTCCGGCGCCACGCAGACCGGAGGCAACAATTGACGTCGCCGTCGCGTTCGTGGTTCCCCAGATGATCGTGCCACCGGCATAATCATTGGAGCCGTTGAGGAAGGTGACGGTGCCGTTGCCGAACTTCTCGATCGCTCCGGTGCCGGTGATCG
>CAZCXQ010000432.1:0-1002 GCA_964502655.1 uncultured Sphingorhabdus sp. | reverse complement strand
GCCAATAAGGGCATGATCCCGGGCGTTACGAAGTCGAGCTGGTAAGGATAAGATAGATGGCAATGACCGATCCTTTGGGTGATATGCTCACCCGTATCCGCAACGGCCAGCGGGCGAAGAAAGACTCTGTAGTCTCGCCAGCGTCCAGCCTGCGTACCCGCGTTCTCGATGTTCTGCAGCGTGAAGGCTATATTCGCGGTTACAGCGAAGAAGCTTTGGGTGCACATAAGGGCATCCGCATCGAGCTGAAATATTTCGAAGGCGCTCCTGCTATTCAGCATGTCGCCCGCGTTTCGAAGCCTGGTCGCCGCGTATATTCAGGAAGCCAAGAGCTTCCCGTTATCCGCAACGGCCTTGGCATCACCATCGTTTCGACGCCAAAGGGCGTTCTGTCTGACGCCGAAGCGCGCGCACAGAATGTCGGCGGCGAAATCCTGGCGGAGGTATTCTAATGAGCCGCATTGGTAAGAAACCTGTTCCCATTCCTGCCGGCGTAACCGCCAGCATGGAAGCGGGCACGCTTTCGGTCAAAGGACCGAAGGGCGAACTGAAAATGCCTATGAGCGACCTGATCTCTTACGAGATGCAGGACGACGGCCTTTTGGTAAAGCCTGCCAATGGCAGCAAGGCAGCCCGCGCATTTTGGGGCATGCAGCGTACGTTGGTACAGAACCTCGTTACGGGTGTGACCGAAGGCTTTACGAAAGTCCTCGAAATCACCGGCGTTGGTTATCGTGCAAACACCCAGGGCAAGATGTTGAAGCTGCAACTTGGTTATAGCCATGATGTCGACTTCGCGATCCCGGAAGGCATTGAAATCAAGACACCTGATAACACCACGGTGGAAATTTCAGGTATCGACAAGCAGAAGGTTGGGCAGGTTGCTGCTGAAATCCGTCGCTGGAGGAAGCCAGAGCCATATAAGGGCAAGGGCATCAAGTACCGCGGCGAATATATCTTCCGCAAGGAAGGGAAGAAGAAATAATGGCAAAATTGTCTCTC
>CAZCXQ010000431.1:0-1010 GCA_964502655.1 uncultured Sphingorhabdus sp. | reverse complement strand
GCAATGCCTGCGTCATGCAAGAATGATTTGCGGTAGGCGCTACTGACCAGCTCGGCACAGCCTTTGCTGCTGGAGTAAGGGTCGTGGCCACCCATGGGTTCGTCTTCGCGGTAGCCCCAGGCCCATTCGCGGTTGTCGTAACACTTGTCGGTAGTGATGTTGACGATGGCGCGCACGCTGCCTGCGTTGCGGGCCGCCTCCAGCACATGCACCGTGCCCATGACGTTGGTGGCATAGGTCTCAATGGGCTGCTGATACGACAAGCGCACCAGCGGCTGCGCGGCCATGTGGATGACGATCTCGGGCTGGAAGTCTTTGACCAAACGGGATATTGCGCTGGCATCGCGTATGTCGGCAATGTGGCTGTCCATGCCTTTGGTCACTTGGGCTACATCAAACAATGCGGGCGTGGTGGGTGGTGCCAGGGCAATGCCGCGAAGCTCTGCGCCCATAGCCTGCAGCCATATGCTGAGCCAGCTGCCTTTGAAACCGGTGTGCCCGGTCATGAGCACTTTGCGGCCTTGCCAAAACTCGGGGCGGGTTTGCATGCTTGTGCTCACTCCCACTTCTTCCAGGGGGCCGTGTTGGTAGTCCACATTTTTTCAAGGGTGTTTTTGTCGTGCAACGTGTCCATGGGTTGCCAAAATCCAGTGTGCTTGAAGGCCATGAGTTCGCCCTGCTCTGCCAGCTTCATCAAGGGGTCTTGCTCCCAAATGGTGTCGTCGCCCGTCAGCAGGGGAAGGACTTTGGGGGATAGAACAAAAAAACCGCCATTGATCAAGGCACCATCACCACGGGGTTTTTCTTTGAAACTGCGAACTTGCCCCTCTTGAATATCCAATGCGCCAAACCGGCCAGGAGGATAAGTTGCAGTTAATGTGGCGGCTTTACCATGGCTACGATGAAAGGCGATACTTGCAGCAATGTCGTTATCACCGACACCATCCCCATAGGTAAAGCAAAAGGCATCTTCATCTTTGATGTGTTCTGCTACCCGGCGCAGGCGCCCA
>CAZCXQ010000430.1:0-1010 GCA_964502655.1 uncultured Sphingorhabdus sp. | reverse complement strand
AGTGTTGGACGTCAACCTGAATGGGACTATGCGAGTGTCCATGGCAGCTTGTGAAAAGCTGGCTGCAGTGGGTGGATGTGTAGTCAATATCGCGTCAATGTTGAGCTTTTTTGGCGGTGGTTTGGTTCCAGCCTATAGCGCAAGCAAGGGCGGAATTGCGCAACTTACAAAGAGCCTCGCCATCTCCTGGGCTCCAAAGGGCATAAGGGTCAATGCGATTGCACCTGGCTGGATTGCTACTCCCTTGACGCAGGCGTTGCAGGATGATCCATCGCGTGCAGCCGCTGTTCTGGCACGAACCCCGATGGCACGCTGGGGAACACCAAAAGACATCGTTGGGCCGGCCTTGTTCCTTTGTTCCGATGCAGCAGCCTTCATCACGGGCGTAGTTTTGCCAGTTGATGGCGGCTACTTAATTTCATGAGCATCCTCGCATCAGAGAAATAACATGAGCCTATCTACCTCACCGAAAATTTTTGATTCCCCTGCCCGAGCGAGCGGACTCGACATGTCCCGCATGCCATACCAATTGCCGTTTCCAAACGATGCTGCGAAGGAGGTGGTCGTCGAAGCCGTCATTCCAGAAGACGATCGCGTTTGGGTGCCTCAGATGGAGAATGTGTGGTTTCGACCTCTCTGCCTGAACACAGTACAGGGTTACTGGGTCAATCTGCTCCGTGTTCGCAAGTCTGGTGTACTGAGCCGGCATCGACATCCTGCACCGGTACACGGGTATGTGCTGCGCGGTCAGTGGCACTACTTGGAGCATGACTGGAAGGCCAAGGAAGGCAGTTATGTGTTTGAGCCTCCGGGCGAGACACATACCCTTGTGGTTCCTGAAAACGTGACGGAAATGATCACACTTTTCCACATCACGGGCGCAATGATCTATGTCGATCCATACGGCCAACAAACTGGCTATGAAGATGTCTTTACCAAGATCGAAATGTGCCGCAAGCACTACACCGAGAGCGGACTTGGCGAGGATTTTGTCAACCAGTTCATACGCT
>CAZCXQ010000429.1:0-1011 GCA_964502655.1 uncultured Sphingorhabdus sp. | reverse complement strand
CCCCGATCTGGAGCAAGGGGTGGATTCTGGAGGTGGGCGGTGAGGCGCAGATGTAGATTCCCGAGCCGCCCTTGACTTCCACCGCACCCTGAATTTCAAGCGCGATGATGGCTTCTCTCACAGAGGTTCTGCTGACCTCAAAGCGGTCGGCCAATGCCCGTTCGGATGGCAAGCGTGCACCCGGCTGGAATTCACCTTCTGCAATCAGTGACAAGATTTGCGCGGCCAGACGTTGGTAGGCGCGATCCCGATCCACTTTGACGTCGGATGCGCTGTCGGGCTGCTCTGGATGTGACAAACGGCTGTTCATATGGGAAATTGGTTGGACCAAATGTAAATTGGTACACCAAAATCACCCATAGTGGTTTACCACTATGGCGATGGAGCAGCGCTCAGTTGGCAGATGCCAGCAAGTGATCCAGAGCGGCCATGAGTCCTCGCTGGAGAATCTCTGCATGCCAGTCGCATACCCGTTTGCGCCAAACGGCCTGCTGTGGCAGATCGGGCCCCCAGATGTCTTGTCTTGAAAGCAGGGCCTCTGCGCATGACTGCAGGGTATTTTTCTGGTCTTTGGCCATGGCCATGATTGAGGGGGCTTGAGGGTCATTCAGCATGTAGGCTTGACCCGCTTCATCTTCTCCCAAGGCGTAGCGAATCCAGGTGGCTGCAGCAAATGCCATGTGGTCAACCGATGCGCCACAAGACAGCTGTGACAGGATGGTGCCCGGCCAGCGTTGCGGAATTTTCAATGAGCTGTCGGTGGCGATTTGATGGACGCTGTGGCGCAGATGCGGGTTGGCAAAGCGTTCAATCAGTGCATCCCGGTATGCCGCCCAATCGCTGCGTTTCAAATGGGGGGCAACTTCCAGGCTCATCAAGCGGTGCACATACTGGCGTATGCCGGGTTGTGCAATGCAGTCGGCAATAAAGGCCCGGCCCGTGACTGCCCCCATCAAGGCCATGGCCGTATGGCTGCCATTGAGCATGCGCAGCTTGGCTTCTTCGTAGCTG
>CAZCXQ010000428.1:0-1023 GCA_964502655.1 uncultured Sphingorhabdus sp. | reverse complement strand
AGCTTTCCGGCGCAAGCGCAAGAGCTAGCGTACGTCGCTGGAGTGCCCAGCGCCGACGGCATCGGCAAACGCTACCTGGGTCGCGAGATCGCACAGGTCATGGGGTGGCAAGGAGCGCCATGGCTCGAACGCCAGGAACGGGAGAAGGAAGAACGTACCGACCTTCTCCTGGATGCGCTGGAGTTGAAGCCAGGCATGGTGGTTGCCGACATCGGCGCTGGTACCGGCTACCTGTCCCGTCGCATGGCGCGCCTGGTCGCCCCTTCCGGCAGAGTCCTGGCGGTCGATGTGCAACCCGAGATGGTCGCGCTTTTGCGCCAGGCTGCGGAAGCCGAAGGCATGCGCAATATCACGCCTTCATTGGGTACTGAAAACGATGCCCGTCTGGCGCCGGGGTCCGTCGACCTGGCGATCATGGTCGACGTGTATCACGAGCTGTCTGCTCCGTATGAGATGCTCAGGAGTGTGGTGCAGTCGCTCGCGCCCGGCGGGCGGGTCGTTTTCGTGGAGTACAAGGCGGAAGATCCCGCAGTACAGATCAAGCAGCTGCACAAGATGACGGAAAGGCAGATCCGCCGGGAAGCGGAAATCCTGCCGTTGCAGTGGGTGCGTACAGACGCGAGGCTGCCGTGGCAGCACGTCGTCATTTTCCGAAAGAAATCCTGAACTGCAGAGCTTTGGCGAGTGCAAGCTTCTTGGCCTTGGCGGGTAATCTTCAGTTCGTCGGATCGAGCACCAAACGCGCATTTAGGTCGTCGACGAGCCAAATGACGGCGGATCCAGGCGGATCCAATGCTTGATTAAACGCCGCCATCGTCAAGACGAAACCTGCCGGCTTGATGTCATCGACGTTCAGAGAAACCTAGATGCTGCGCACAAAGGCGCTTTGCGCCATGTGCGTACGGCAGCCGCCGCTCGCCACTTGAGGATCTATGCGGTACCCCTGTCGTCATCCTGATTGCCGACTTTCAGCAGTCAGTTTATGGGGCCAAATACATCGCCGCCGTCGAGGTTTGCAAGTGC
>CAZCXQ010000427.1:0-1023 GCA_964502655.1 uncultured Sphingorhabdus sp. | reverse complement strand
CCCCGTCGGGTCCACAAAGTTGACCGGATCCCCGCCCGCATAGTCGTAGAGGCTCATGCTTGTGGCATGCCCCATGGGATCGGGCGACAGGAACCTACCCCCTGAAGGTTCGTAGTATCGCGCCCCCAGGTAATAGAACCCCGTCACGTCCATGCGCCGCCCCCGCCAGGCCGTGGCATCCGCCAGCACGCCCGTGATCCACCCGGTGTAGGTGACCGTTGCACTCCCAGGCGCGGGCCCGTAGCCCGTGCTCTGCGTGGCCTGCCAGCTGAACTGCCCCCCGCTGATCCTGCCCACCACGTGGCCATACAGGTCCTCCACCAGCGCCGTCCACTCCCCGCTCCCCTCCTCCTGCATGGCCTCCAGCCCGCCCATGCCCTGGTGCCCCCCATAGCTGCCGCTGCCGTCTGGCCCGTGCACCTTCCACACGCGCTCCTGCAGCGTCGGCGCCCCCGTGCCCGACGCGCCCCCCTGCACCCACCGCTCCACCGCCACCTCCAGGAACTCATGCAGCGGGTCATGCCAGCTCCTCTCCATCTGGGTCGCCCCGGGCACGATGGCCCCGTCCCTCACCAGCCGGGTCTCCGTCTGCACTCGCCTCCCCGCTGGGTCGTAGCGCGCGCTCCATTCATAGCCGCTTCCAGCAGCAGGCGTGTCGCCAAAGGCTTCCGTCTCGCTCAGCGTCCCGCTCCCGCTGCGCTCCACCACCCGGATGAGCCGCCCCGCATAGTCCCACGCCAGGCGCTGCACCCTCCGGATGCTGCCTCCCAGCCTGAACGTCCGGCTGATGACCTGCCCCTCCTTGTCATGCTGGGTGTCCACCGTCTCCAGCTCCCGGGCCACTTCAAACCGCCGATACTCCGCCCCCGACACCACCGGGCTGCCATTCGGCAGCTCCCCGGTCGCCCGGGCCTGCAGCTCCCATGCGGCCTTGTAGGTTTTCTGGCGGTCATCGTCCATCCAAGTCACTTCCTCCGAAAACAGACGCGTCGAGCCCCCATGTCAAGCGTGGTGTCCGTCACC
>CAZCXQ010000426.1:0-1028 GCA_964502655.1 uncultured Sphingorhabdus sp. | reverse complement strand
GCAGGCTGGGATCCAGCCTGCACTGAAGAGTCGTTGGATAATGTCTGGGCCCCGGCCTGCGCCGGGGAACGCATGTCTTCAACTAATTCGGCCAATGTCGGCAAAAACCCGGCCAGCGTCTTGCCCGCACCCGTCGCGGCCACGAGCAGCGCATGCCGCCCTTCACGCGCCGCCTCCAGCATCTCCAACTGATGCCGCCGGGGCGTCCAATCGCGCGCGGCGAACCAGTCGAGGATGATGGAAGGAAGCGTCACCAGAGTTTAATGCCCGACAGTTTCTCCGCGTTCCAGCCCCGATGCCGCCAATTGCGCATCAATCTGCGCCATTAAACGCCCTAGCCCCTCTTCGGAGGACGCTTCGGCACGTGCGACCAAGACGTCCTGCGTGTTTGATGCACGCAACAACCACCAGCCATCGGGCGTGTTCACGCGCGCGCCGTCGGTGTTGTTGACCTCGGCGCCTTCTGCTGAAAGCCGCGCGAGAACTTCGTCGATCACCGCGAACTTGCGGGTCTCATCGACCTGAAAACGCATTTCGGGGGTGTTGATCATGTCGGGCATATCGCCGCGCAGTTCAGTGACGCTTTTGCCGAGCTTGGCCGACGCCACCATTAAACGCACCGCTGCGTAAATCGCGTCATCAAAGCCGTAATATTCATGCTTGAAGAAGATGTGGCCAGACATTTCGCCGGCCAAAGGCGACCCAGTTTCCTTCATTTTGGACTTAATGAGGCTGTGGCCAGTTTTCCACATCAACGGCTGCCCGCCAAGTTGTTCCACGCGGTCAAACAGCGCCTGCGACGCCTTCACATCGGCGATAATCGTAGCGCCCGGGACATCGGTTAGGACGTCTTCGGCGTAGATCTGAAGCAATTGGTCGCCCCAGATAACGCGGCCCGCGCCGTCGATTGCGCCAATGCGGTCGCCATCGCCGTCAAAAGCCACTCCGAAATCGAGCTGCTTTTCCGCGACAAGCTTTTGCAAATCGACCAGATTTACAGGGTCGGTGGGATCGGGATGATGATTGGG
>CAZCXQ010000425.1:0-1049 GCA_964502655.1 uncultured Sphingorhabdus sp. | reverse complement strand
AAGGACAGGTCGTAGCCTTCTTTGACCTGCGCCTCAATGAACAGCTTGCCCTGGCTCGCGGCGTCGGCACTGGCCGAGCCCGAAATACCGGCAAAAAAGACCGACAACAACACATTGACTTGGGCCAGCCCGCCCGGGAAATGACCCACCAGCGCCCGAGACAAACGCATCATTCTGGATGTGATGCCGCCGCCATTCATCAAGTTGGCGGTGAAGAGAAAAAACGGCACCGCCAACAAAATGAAAGAGTTGTAAGTCTTGAAGGTCTCGTTGAAGAGCACCATCGGCGAAAGCCTGGGCTCCAGCAACAAAACCGGCAAGGACGCCAGACCCAGGGCAAAAGCCACCGGAACCCGGATGGCCAGAAGAAGGAAGAAACCCCCGAAAAGGATCAGGGCGGCCATTCCTGGCGAAAACATGACTGAGCTCAAACCACTGACTCCTGGTTCACACTTTCATCGCCGACAGATGGGCTGAACATGTGGTGCAACAAGAAAACCATCCACAGGAAACCCGAAATGGGCCAGGCGATGAAGATCCACCACATGGGCATATCGGCCAACTCCGAGGTCTGATTCCATCCAAACTGGGTGAATTCAATCCCCCAATAGAAGATCACCCCTGAAAAGATCAACATGAAAAACTGGCACGCGAACAACAGGCGCCGATTGGCCTTGGCGGACAGTTGCGGCAAAAAGTCCACATCAAAGTGCATCTTTTCGCGCACCCCCAAAGTGGCACCCAGCATGATCAGCCAGATGAAAAAGAAACGGCTCATTTCCTCTGTCCACATGTAGCGAGGAATGAAGTCGGTGTACCTGGAAAAAATCTGCAAACTCACAGGTACCAGCAACAGCAGCACCGTGAAGATCAGAAGAAAGGACAGCAAAGCATCAATGAGGAACAACAACTTTTTCATGAGCAACTTCTGAGGTCAACAAGCAAGGCGGCGGCCTTGCGGCCACCGCCCCCGATCTACAGATCACTTCAAGGCATTGATCTTGGCGTAAATCGCGTCGGCACCGACCTCTTTGGCATAGGCGGCCATG
>CAZCXQ010000424.1:0-1057 GCA_964502655.1 uncultured Sphingorhabdus sp. | reverse complement strand
TGAATCCCTCCAATGCCCGCCTGATTGAACGGGAAGAGGCGGCCTACACCGGATCCAGCGACGGAAGCTACGACATTCTGGTGCTCGGCTTTGAATCAGCTGACCAACCGGTCGATGTCTGGATGAACCGCGCACTGGAAATCTGCGCTGAGTGCTCCGGCGAATGGGACGCCCAGACGCTGAACGACAAGGCGGCGGGATCGGACTCCGACACGGCCAACTGGCGCAACAAATTCCTGCGCGGACCCTTTCTGCGTGAATACGCAATCGCACGTGGTGTGATGCGCGAAACGATGGAGACCGCCGTCACGTGGGATAAATTTGCCGCATTGCGCGACCATGTCAAGGCCGAAACCCATCGCGCCATCCGAGAAGTGACGGGGCGCAAGGGGTCGGTCACCTGCCGCTTCACCCACCTGTATCCGGACGGCCCGGCGCCGTACTTCACCTGGTTTGCTTATGGCGACAAGTCACGCATTCCCGAGCAATACATGGCAATCAAGCGCATCGGCGAGCAGGCCATGGTCGATGCGGGTGGCACAGTCACCCACCACCACGCTCTGGGACGGGACCATCGACCCTGGTATGACAAAGAGCGGCCGGAACTGTTCTGCGCTGCGATGAAGGCTGCCAAGACAGTCTTCGATCCAAAGCAGATCCTGAACCCGGGCGTCCTGTTCGATCCGAGCTGATTGGTTACACAAAGAAGGCACATCATGGCAGGACCCTTATCCGGCATCAAGGTACTTGATCTCAGCCGAATCCTCGCGGGCCCGTGGAGCACGCAGCTACTTTCCGATTTGGGAGCCGATGTGATCAAAGTCGAGCGACCTGTAGGCGGAGACGATACCAGAGGGTGGGGGCCGCCCTTTCTTGAACGCGAGGATGGTTCGGCAACGGCCGAATCCGCCTATTTTCTCTCTGCCAATCGGGGCAAGCGATCGATGACCGTGGATATCAGTACGCCGGAAGGCCAGGGCATTCTGCGCGAAATGGTAAAGACAGTCGATGTGTTCGTGGAGAACTATAAACTCGGCGACATGAGGCGCTATGGCCT
>CAZCXQ010000423.1:0-1060 GCA_964502655.1 uncultured Sphingorhabdus sp. | reverse complement strand
AAGTAAACAACACGGACCAGCATGTCTGCATCCGAAAAAACGACCCCTGCTTCGTGAGTTTGATGGCTTTCTGGCTTGAGCAACGAATTGGAGGCCACATCGCTGGCTGTAGGTGCGCGGAACCCGGTGGATGTGCTGGCCGTTAAACGCCAATTGGGTGTCCACTGGTAGCCCAAACCAAGCAAACCGGTATTTTTCGCTGTCCGGTTATCACTGGTGCTCCGGGCGTCCGCGTGCGCAACTTTGACCGCGTCACGGCGCACATTCAATTGTGCTGTGAAGCGATCAAACTTTTGGGTCAGCCCTGCAAACAAGCCGGTAGATGTGCGCTCCATGTCATAGGCGTTGTCTCCGATGGCTGAAAATTTCTCTTCGCTGTGATCGGCGCCAAAGCTGATCGCCGTGCCCGGGCCGACTTGCCACTGGTTCAACCATTGAAGGGCGTTTTGCGAGCCTTCGAAATGGCCGTTTTTGTACGAAAGGTCTCCAGCGGCATAGGCCACACCATTTTTCAAATCGTCGTAAGACAACTCGGAACGGGACAGGTCCAGGCTGGTGACCCAGTCGGTCGTGATTGCTTTGCGCGCAAACACGCCTAAAAGATCGTTTTTGGGTTTAAACAAATGGCTGTCGGTCAGACCCGTCGTGTCGTCGTATTCCATCTGAGCACGGCGACTGCTGGCACGCAGGCCTAACAAAAGATCAGCATCCACTTTCTTTTCGAAACGTGCAGCAAAAGATTCTGAAGAAAACCCATCTCGATCCGGATTGGCACGCGTTTTTTGTGTGGTGTTCATGGCCGAAAAACCGTCGCTGCGGTTTTTGACAACACTGATATCAAAGCGGTAGTCGCCCAAAGAACCGCCGTAACCGGCACTCAGCCCCACCGTGCCATGGGTGCCCGCACTGAGCGCACCATAGGCCTTGGGAGCACCCGTGCCTTGGCGTGTAAAAATCTGTATCACGCCGCCAATGGCCGATTCGCCATACAAGGCGCTGGCATTGCCGCGCAGAACTTCAATCCGATCAATTTGGCTCAAGGGCAAATCGGTGATCTGCA
>CAZCXQ010000422.1:0-1064 GCA_964502655.1 uncultured Sphingorhabdus sp. | reverse complement strand
TGCGCTGCTGCACCAATTCACTCGCCATTTTGATTCTCCAAACGCATGCAAGGAGTGTGGTTTTGGCGCGCAGCTTTGTGTATCCATCTGAAGGTTATCTATCCCCCAAGCAAAAGGAGGATGAAGCACCAAGCCTCATCCTCCCATGGAACTATCAAATTTGATATTTATCAACTCAAGTCGTGGCTGGCAGCAAAAATGGCAATTTGAACGCGTGAGGTCAGGTTCATCTTCTTGAAAATGTGCTGGATGTGGATCTTCACCGTGGTCTCTGCAATGTCCAGGTCGCGCGCAATCTGCTTGTTGCTCAGGCTCTTGGCCACCAGAAAGAAAATGTCTTTTTAACGGGGCGAGAGTTTGTCCAATTCCTGCTGGGGTTTGTGGGTAGCAGCCACGGCCATCGGCGGCGTGGCTGCACCCGGCGACTGGCGCAAGCCCGTCACCAATTTGTTCAACATGGCCGGGCTGATCACCGAGTGCCCTTCGTGCACCTTGACCAAGGCCTCGCACAGCTGGTCCGACTCGGCGGTTTTGAGCAGGTAACCATCGGCCCCGTTTTGCAAGGCTTTGGACAAGTCCTCCTCGTCCTCGCTCACCGTGAGCATCAGGATGCGCAGCTCGGGCAAAGCCTCTTTGAGCGCCCCGATGGCATCGACCCCTTTGACGCCGGGCAAATGGTTGTCCAGCAGCAGCAAATCGGGCTGAACCTTGCCCAACACGCGCAGCGCTTCGCCCACATCGCCGGCTTCGCCCACGATCTGAAAACGCTCGTCCTGCGAAAGCAAGGCAATCAGGCCCCGGCGAAACAAGGTGTGGTCATCGACCACGAGAAGCTGGATGGGTTCAGTCATGGCTCGGAAGACAGCTCGGCTGTTGGGTTCTGTTCGGTTTTGGGTGGCATGCTGGAGGGCACCCGCAGCGTCACCGTGGTGCCCTGCCCCAGGGCGGAGTCCACGGCCACGGTGGCGCCAATCTGGTCGGCACGCTCGCGCATGATTTTCAGGCCCACCTGCAACTCGCTGCGCTGGCTGCCTTCGCTGAAGCCCACGCCATCGTCACGCACC
>CAZCXQ010000421.1:0-1066 GCA_964502655.1 uncultured Sphingorhabdus sp. | reverse complement strand
CGCCGGGAATATAAGGCAAAGGTCTCTGCTGGATGCTGACATAGGGCGTGAACGCGCCTAGAGTGTCTGTATGACTTCAGCGCCCGACCGGATTATAAAGCAACGCGACATTATCGACAGGACTGCGCTTGCCGATAAAATTGAGTCTATTGTTGCAGAAGATGGTCCTCAGCGCTGCCGTCCGCAAATCCTCGAGCTTTTGCAAGGCGCGCTGGCGGACGGGCGCGCCGAAATAAAACGACGGCTTGGTGAAAGCCCGTCACAGGGTTATCGCGCGTCCGCGGAGCAAGCCTTTCTGGTCGATCAGATTGTCCGGCTCATTTACGACTATGTAACTGCCCACGCATATCCCGCGGCGAACCGATCAGCATCGGAGCGGATCGCTGTCCTTGCAGTGGGTGGATATGGTCGCGGCGAGATGGCGCCACATAGCGACGTCGATATTGCGTTTGTTACCCCTTACAAAAGGAGCTCATGGACCGAGCAAGTCGTCGAAGCGATTTTGTACCTTCTCTGGGATCTCGGCCTGAAAGTTGGCCAATCCAGCCGGTCTTTGGATGAGACCGTGAAAATGGCGCAGGAAGATCTAACGATCCGTACCGCGCTTTTGGAAAGCAGGTTCGTTTGGGGTGATCGCGCCGTGTACGAAGAGGCTGCATTACGCTTCTGGAACGAAGTGGTCGCAAATACAGCGCCTGATTTTGTGCGCTTAAAAATGGCCGAACGCGATGAACGGCACAAGCGTATGGGCGACAGCCGCTATGTTGTGGAACCCAATATCAAAGACGGCAAAGGCGGCTTGCGGGATTTGCATACCTTGTATTGGATTGGGAAATATATCCACAAGGTCTCAACGGCATCTGATCTCGTCCATGTTGGACTATTGTCGGTCGAAGAATATAACCGGTTCAGGAAAGCCGAAAACTTCCTGTGGTCCGTTCGTTGTCATATGCACAATATTACTGGCCGCGCAGAGGAGCGGCTGACATTTGATTTGCAGCGCGAAGTGGCCGAACAGATGCAATTCGCCGATCGCCCCGGCCGTTCGGCGGTTGAGCGGTTCATG
>CAZCXQ010000420.1:0-1078 GCA_964502655.1 uncultured Sphingorhabdus sp. | reverse complement strand
TGAACAGTCCTTGAGCGGCGGTGCTGGACGAGAAATCAAAAAAGCGCGTGCGATTACCCTGAAAAGTCGAACCGCATTGTTGGCTGAAACAGCAGCCCAGGTTCACATCCGAGCAACGGGCCACGGATGGTGCCTGGCGCAAGAAAAGGGGTGTGGCGGCGCGGGTCTGTATGAAGCGACCCGGTGTGTTGGCTGCAAGAACGGCGTCATTGATGAGTCGTTCACCGACATCTGGAAAGGCATCTATGAGCAACAAATTGAATTGTTGAGCATTGACGATGCTGGACCGGCGGTTAAGCAACGTGCTGAGCGCGACGTTCAATGGGCGCGCCAAGTGATGGTAGACCTTGGTGTTCTGCTGACACCGGACACGTCAAATCTTAATGGAGCTTCAAATGAGTGACTCGAAGGCTCGTAGCCGAAAAAAGACCGTTGATGAGATCCAGCTGGCGATTGCGCAGGTGCAGGCTGACCAGGGCAAGGTTTCCATTTCTGCGGTAGCCAAGTTGGCAGGTGTGACCCCCGCACTGATTCACAACACCTATCCCGACCTTGCCGAAAAAATCAGAGGGCTAGTGGGCAAGGCGACGCGAACCCAACGCGATGCCAAGCATGATGCGCTGGTTCGTGAGCGCGAGGTCAACCGTGCTCTGAGGCAGGAACTGGCAGAGTCGCGCGTGGACTTGGCCAAACTTGCATCTGTCAACCAAGTCCTTCTGAACGAATTAGCCTTACTCAAAGGCATGGCTACTGGCAAAGTTGTTTCGATTCTTCAACCAAAAGGCACAGGAGTTTAGTCCTGTTCAGAGGCGCTGTTCATGTTCGCTCTGGTTGATGGCAATAACTTTTACGTCAGTTGATCTGACTGTATGAAGTTGTTAGTAATATTCAGCCTTGTATTCCTGCCTTCCTGACTTCGGGTTCATCGTCTCTTTGAGACGAGTAGCGGGTGGGGGTCTGGGGGAGGACGATGCCTGTTGATAACTCTGAATTGGCCCGTTGGCAGTCTCTTGATGCAGCCATGTTCACTTGAGCGGCAGCCTCCAATCCATCGCGATGATGTAACTGCTCAACGGTC
>CAZCXQ010000419.1:0-1084 GCA_964502655.1 uncultured Sphingorhabdus sp. | reverse complement strand
TATGGAAAGACCTGATCCTTTTAGCCTGTTCGACGCATGGTTTGCCGAAGCGCGGACCACCGAAATCAACGACTCCAACGCAATGGCTTTGGCGACCACGGGCGCGGATGGGCAACCTTCGGTCCGCATGGTGCTGTTGAAAGGCCATGGCCCCGACCTTGGCGACCATGGCGGATTTGTTTTCTATACGAATTTTGAAAGCCGCAAGGCGATGCAATTGTCCGACAATGCGCAGGTGGCGCTGCTGTTTCATTGGAAATCATTGCGGCGGCAAATCCGGATTGAGGGGGCGGCGAACCCCGTCGACGACGCGACCGCAGATGCCTATTTCGCCACCCGATCGCGCAATTCGCAGCTGGGGGCATGGGCTTCGGACCAGTCGCGTCCCTTGGCAGACCGTGCGACATTCGAAGCGCGTTTTGCTGCGGCAGAAGCCCGCTTTGAAGGCCAAGGCGTTCCGCGCCCGCCGCATTGGTCGGGTTGGATGGTTAGCCCGCACCGCATCGAATTCTGGCAAGACCGCGAATTCCGCCTGCATGAACGTTGGGTATATGAACGCGACGGCGACGGCTGGACGACGGGCATGTTATATCCATGAAGCGCCGTATATGAGCCTTGGGCATAGCCACCATCACCATGCGCATGGTGAACTCACCAAACGTGCGGCTATCGCCAGCGTATCTATGGCGCTGTTCCTGCTTGCGCTAAAAATATTTGCGGCGGCGGAAACGGGGTCAGTTGCGCTGCTTGGGTCATTAGCGGACACCGGCTTTGACGTTCTTGCGTCGTTACTCACGCTTTTCAGCGTCCGTTACGCCGCGATGCCCGCCGATGACGACCACCGTTTCGGCCATGGCAAGGCGGAGGCATTGTCCGCCTTGGTGCAGGTTGTGCTCGTCATACTGTCGGCCATCCTGATCGCATGGCGCGCAATTGTGCGCCTTGGTACGCAGGAACCGACGTCCCATCCCGAATATGGCATCGGGGTCTCACTCATCGCGATCGTGGCGACGGTCGGGCTGCTTGCCTATCAGCTTCATGTTGTCCGCAAAACCGGCTCAGTCGCGATTCAAGCGGATCATGT
>CAZCXQ010000418.1:0-1102 GCA_964502655.1 uncultured Sphingorhabdus sp. | reverse complement strand
AGAAACAGCATGGTCAATCCGACCCAACTGCGCATCCACAGCTTTCTGGTATATTCCAACGGCGCGATGGGGGTGCGATTGAACATCATCACGCCGCCTTCACTTTGTTCGAACGCATCGATTGAAACGCGATCAGAATGAACATCGCGTAGATGAGCAGGAACGAAAGCGCAGCGCCAAATGGCCAGTCATTCGCGCGCTTGAATTGCCGTTCGATAACATTGGCGATCATCTGGCTGTCCGTACCGCCCATAAGATCAGGGGTCAGATACGCACCAAGCGCCGGGATCAAGGTAATCATCACGCCCGCGACAATGCCCGGCGCGGCCAGCGGAACCACGATCCGCATGAAGGTTTTGAAATGCCCTGCCCCCAAATCGAGGCTGGCCTCAATCAGGCTTTTGTCCAGCCGGTCGAGCGCGGAATAGAGCGGCAAGACCATGAAAGGCAGATGGACATAGACGAGCCCAAGCACGACCGCGAAATTATTGTAGAGCAGCTGCACGGGCGTCCACGCGTCGAGCGGCTGCATGCCGACAAGCGTGCGCAGCCAACTTGCGCCTTCCCACAGTCCGGCCAAGCCCTTGTTCATATATCCGTTGGTGCCCATCAGCGCCATCAACGCATAAGTACGGATTAACAGATTGGTCCAAAAGGGCAGCATGATGCCAAGCAACAGCCATGGCCGCCATTTCGGCGCGGCGAAGGTTATCGCCATCGCCACTGGAAAGCCGATGATGAGGCACAAGAGCGTGGTGAGCGTCGCGACCGCAAAGCTTTTCAGGAAAATCGATACATACAGCCACTCGGTCGCGCGCTTGTAATTGTCGAGCGTGCCCGAGATTTCAATGTCGGCAGGGCCGGCATTCTGCCCAAAGCTGTACAGCCAAACAATGGCCATGGGCGCCACAAAGAACAGGGCGAGCCAGAATACCGGTGCCGTAACAACGGCGGCAAAAGGTTTCTTCTGGCTTTTCCAGTCTTGCAGCGCCCCCGACATATTTTAGGCCGCCCGCACGCGGGTGAACGCCTCCTCATATTTTGGCTGAAGCTCTGGATTGAACTTTGCATATTCGCATTTCGCCAAAACATCCGCTGGCGG
>CAZCXQ010000417.1:0-1103 GCA_964502655.1 uncultured Sphingorhabdus sp. | reverse complement strand
GCCGGAACGGAACGTATCCGCCGTGTCGCGCAATTGGTGAAGCGTCAGGCCGAACGCGGTGACGAAGTTGCCGTCGTTGTCTCCGCCATGGCGGGTGATACCGACCGGCTCGTCAACTTCTGCCGAGAGGCGAACGCGCTGTATGATCCCGCCGAATATGACGTGGTGGTCGCTGCTGGTGAACAGATTACCGCGGGTTTGCTCGCGATAACCTTGCAGGCGCTCGGTTGCGAAGCGCGCAGCTGGTTGGGCTGGCAAATGCCGATCCATACCGACAGCGCGCATGCCAAGGCGCGCATTGGTTCCATCGATACCGACGAATTGCTGGCGTCGATGAAGGCGGGCAACATCGCCGTCATTCCCGGATTTCAGGGCTTAACTGACGACAACCGCATCACCACCTTGGGCCGTGGGGGGTCTGACACCTCTGCTGTCGCCGTGGCCGCTGCGGTGAAGGCCGACCGCTGCGATATCTACACCGACGTTGACGGCGTTTACACCACTGACCCGCGCATCGTAGCCCGCGCACGCAAGCTGAAGGCCGTGACCTACGAAGAAATGCTGGAACTGGCATCGGTCGGGTCAAAGGTTTTGCAAACCCGTTCGGTCAGCCTTGCAATGAAGGAGGGCGTGCGCGTGCAAGTGCTGTCGTCATTTGTTGATGAAAGCGCGCCAGACGCTGACAGTATCCCCGGCACGATGATTGTGACCGACGCAGAATTGGAGAAGTATCAAGTGGAACGCCAACTGATCACCGGAATTGCCGCCGACAAGAATGAGGCGAAGATCACCCTGACGCGCGTGCCCGACCGACCGGGCGCAGTGGCCAACATCTTTTCGCCGTTGGCCGATGCAAATATCAACGTCGACATGATCATTCAAAACGTCGGCCGCGACAAAGGCGAAACCGACGTGACCTTTACCTGCCCGCAGGCCGACCTTGTGCGTTGCACCGACATCTTGGAAAACCGTCGCGATTCCATCGGCTACAACCGCCTGATCCCCGATACAAAGGTGACCAAGATTTCCGTCGTCGGCGTCGGCATGAAAAGCCATGCAGGTGTTGCCTCAACGATGTTCAGCTCCTTGGCCGACCGCAAGAT
>CAZCXQ010000416.1:0-1107 GCA_964502655.1 uncultured Sphingorhabdus sp. | reverse complement strand
AAATGCTTGCCGGTGTGAAACGCATCCTTGGTCGCGCCCCACAATTCATCAGCGGCTTCACCGACATAATGCTTGGCTTGGTTGGGGAAGCTTTCGGCCGCAAGCTGCTCAGGCGTTTTGGCGCCACATTGCGGGCAGAACTTCATCCCTTCGCTATATTCGGCATTACACTCGTTACAAAATCCCATGGTCATTTCCCTTCTGTGTATTAGATGGGTAAGTCACCCATATAATTCAAGATGGGTAGATTGGGAAGCGTGCGCAAAGTGCCTCGGCTTCGTCCTTGATCCGTGCTTCGATCTGGCCGTCGCCCGCCTCGCCATTGTGACGCAGGCCTTCGACGACATCGGCGATCATCCTGCCGATCTGGCGGAATTCCGCCGGGCCGAAACCACGGGTGGTGCCAGCTGGCGTGCCCAAGCGGAGGCCGGACGTGACGAACGGCTTTTCTGGATCGAACGGGATCGAGTTTTTGTTGCACGTAATCGAAGCACGGTCGAGCGCATGCTCGGCATGCTTGCCCTTGGCTTCTTTCGGCCGCAGATCGACCAGCATCGAGTGGTTGTCGGTGCCGCCTGACACGATATCGAGCCCTTGTTCCTGCAATGAAGATGCAAGTGCCTTCGCATTTTCGACGACATTGGCCGCGTAGCGTTTGAATTCTGGCGTCATCGCATCGGCAAAGCACACAGCCTTCGCTGCGATCACATGCACCAACGGACCACCCTGCAATCCTGGGAAAATTGCCGAGTTGAATTTTTTGGCCAGTACTTCGTCATTGGTCAATATGATGCCCGAGCGGGGCCCGCGCAATGACTTGTGCGTGGTGCTTGTCGTGACGTGCGCGTGCGGCACAGGCGAGCTATGTGCGCCGCCCGCAACCAGCCCAGAGATATGCGACATATCGGCCAGAAGGTAAGCGCCCACTTCATCCGCAATTTCGCGGAATCGGGCCCAGTCCCAGCCCCGCGAATACGCGGTGCCACCGCAGATGATGAGCTTTGGTTTGTTTTCTCTGGCGATGCGCGCGACTTCGTCCATGTCGATCCGATGGTCATCACGGCGGACACCATATCCGATTGGATTGAACCATTTGCCCGACATGTT
>CAZCXQ010000415.1:0-1107 GCA_964502655.1 uncultured Sphingorhabdus sp. | reverse complement strand
GATGCACAGCCTTGTCGCATCACCGTTTAAGTCGGCATATAACGCGGCAAAGCATGGCCTTGCAGGCTTTAGCAAGACCGTTGCGCTTGAGGTTGCGACGCAAGGCATTACCGTCAACAATATCTGCCCGGGATATGTGTGGACGTCCTTGGTTGAAAACCAGATTCCCGATACGATGAAGGCACGCGGGTTGACGCGCGAACAGGTCATCAACGATGTGTTGCTGGCCAATCAGCCGCAGAAAAAATTTGTTCAGGTTGAACAATTGGCGGCTTTGGCGGTGTTCCTGTGCCGGGATGAGGCTAGCGCGATTACCGGAACGAACCTATCGGTTGATGGTGGCTGGACTGCCCAGTAAACCTTTGCTTCTTGGTTCATTGTGAAAGGGTGACATTAGTCTCCCTGTCGTCCTCCTCCTCCTCCTCTTCCTTCTCTTCCTTCTGACCGTCTTTGGCAGGTACGCCGGGCATGCTAAATACCGGCGGCTTATAGCCATTTTTGTTACTTTGGGGGTCGTCCCGATTTTCTGTGTCTGATTGCGGGGATATGCCAAATGGCAATCCGAAATCAGCTTGAATTGGCTTGCCGTCAATCGATGGCGCGCCTGTTATAAATTCAACAGACGCCCCGGAATCGAATGGAACAGGCGGCGGAGACGGTGGCGGAGACGGTAGCGGTGCTGTTGGTTCGGGCGGCGGGGCGTTAACTTCTGCGTTTTTGACATCTGCGGCTTCGCGGGGCGCGATGGGATTGCCCTGCGGAATGACCACGGTGATGAACCCAGTGACCGACAGAACCCCAAGCAAGATTTTTAGAGTATTGTCCACGTGCCCCAGCCTGTTTGGTTGCAAGGGGGATATACGAACGGCCTTAAGAAAATATTAGCGACAATGCGTTGGCCAATAGAAAAGAACCGCCGACATTGCTGCCGGCGGTGAGGTGTTTTCCTCCCCAGGAAAACGCGTAAAATATATGTGTGGTTATTTGCCGCCTGCGCTCCCCAAACGGTGGTAGAGGCGGGCAAATTTAATCGACTCCGGCTGATCCTTGATCGCTTCCAGATAGTGGACCAAGGCCTGCCTCAAAAGCGTGAGGTCCTCGGTCGAC
>CAZCXQ010000414.1:0-1109 GCA_964502655.1 uncultured Sphingorhabdus sp. | reverse complement strand
GCTCGACACCACCGCCGTGCTGCTGCGTTACCCCCAGCCGCCTGCAGGCGGCACCGCCTTCATGACCGGCTCGGGCGCGATGAAAAACATCGCGCTGGACTTTGCCGACGATTTGGGCCTGGACCTGCCCGAGCTGACCGCCGCCACGGTGGACCAGCTGACCGCGATGCTGCCCGCTTATGCCGTGGCCGAAAACCCGCTCGACTACACCACCATCGGCATCCGCCAGCCGGGCCTGATTGGCGAGTTGCTGCTGAAGATGCTGGACGACGCGCACATCGGCAGCATCGTGCTGGCGATTCCCGTGGGGCCGGTCATGGCGCAGCGCGACAAGGCGGACCACATCGTGCCCGCCATGGCCAAAGCCACCAAACCGGCCGTGCTGGTGCTGACCGGCGACAGCAGCCCGGTGGAGCCGTTTTTCATGGAGGCGATCCAGGCCAGTGGCGTGCCGATGTTCCGCTCGGCCGACCGCGCCTTGCGTGCGCTGCGCCGCGTGGCCCAATACGGCGAAGCCTTGCAGCGTGCGGCCCGCGCACAAACTGCCGCAGCCTTGGCTATCCCTTTGCCTGGCGCTGTGCCGCCCAACGGCATTTTTGCCGAATACCAGGGCAAAGCCTGGCTGGCGCAGGCGGGGCTGGTGGTGCCCCAAGGGGCGCTGGCCACCACGGCCGACGAGGCCGTGGCCGTGGCGCGGCGCATCGGTTTTCCGGTGGTGCTCAAGGCGCAAGCCTCTGAGCTGCCGCACAAGAGCGATGTGGGCGGCGTGCTGGTGGGCCTGACCGACGAAGCCGCGCTGCGCGCCGGGTGGGACAAGTTGTTCGCCAGTGTGAAACACCACCGCCCCGAGCTGGTGCTCGATGGCGCGCTGGTCGAAGCCATGGGCCCGCGTGGGCTGGAACTGGTGGTGGGTGCCAAACGCGATGCCGACTGGGGCCCGGTGGTGCTGGTGGGCCTGGGCGGCATCTGGATCGAAGCGCTCAAGGATGTGCGCCTGATCCCGGCCGACATGGCCGAAGCCGACATCGCGGTCGAGCTGACCCGACTCAAAGCCGCTGTGGTGCTGCAAGGCATTCGCGGTGCGGCGGCGGTGGATGTGCCCGCCATTG
>CAZCXQ010000413.1:0-1111 GCA_964502655.1 uncultured Sphingorhabdus sp. | reverse complement strand
CCGATCTGCTGTATCCCCAGTATTAAATTTACTGCACCAATACAAAGAATAAGCATCAAAGAAAGCTGCCACAACCATTTCCTGAGGGCCGAATACCATGCTGGAACTTTCGCATGATCAATGCTTACAATCCTAACGAATTCAATACCTGCAAGGGTAATAATTAATCTAGCCAATATTACACCAATGCTTGCCGAAATTGCTACCCAAAGGACACTATCCCATGCCGTTGCCGATCCATCAAATTGCCCTATCGGTTCCACATAGGGATAATTTAAAATTAAATGAGCTGTTATCTTCACCCAAAAACCAAGTGATAAGGCTATCACGAGGAAAAGATATCCATAATGCGTCCGTTTGTTCACGGCTGTTAAGAGCATCAGTAAAAAAACCGCAGAGAACAGCAGGTAAATCAACTTTGATCCTGGATAATTATTCAAGCCCAGAATCAGCAACACCAATCCAATCGCAACTATAATCAAAAGCAGGACTTGCTTGACGAATTTATTTAACAATTTTTCACCATAAATAATAAAAATTCTAAGATTGAATAACAGCAAATAGTGAATCGCCAAACTGCCGGACTCACTTAGCTATCAAATCTCTGCCCGTTTCATCAGACCCGTCTTGTATAGCACGTCGGTGAAATAGTTTGACTGGACCGTCCAGATAGTCAGGATGGCCACCAAGCTCATAACGAAGTGCGGACCAAGGCCGCGTGGAGCGACTCCAAATTGGGCAATGAAATTTGCCATTGCACATCCCCAAAACGCACTCAAAAGCGGGTTGGCAGTCAGCCTCGAAACCATCTTTTCACTGCATAGTGCGAGCAAGGTGAGTGTCATCATTCCAAGCATCACCAGCGGGAGTGAGTCGGTATAGTAAAAAAATGCGATTGCGCCGGGCAGGCTGGCAAACTGGAACTTGCTCAAGTCCATAAACCTGTAGTGTGCAAGGCATACTTGCTGATAAAGCGTACTCCTGCCGATCTCGGATTTTTCTGTAAGAGCACGGATGAACAGGTCTAGTCCCTTGTCGTTATAAGAAGAGACGGCCATAACTCCCTCCACACCAACCCAACGGTCCACGATAAACCTCAAAGACGATTGAG
>CAZCXQ010000412.1:0-1114 GCA_964502655.1 uncultured Sphingorhabdus sp. | reverse complement strand
GAATATCCTCGACACCCTCCATCAGGCCGATCAGCCAATCATGCTTGTCCTTTTTCGCCGGCGCAAAGCCAACGCCGCAATTGCCCATGACAACCGTGGTGACGCCATGCCAGCTCGACGGCCCCATCTCGCTGTCCCACGTTGCTTGGCCATCATAATGGGTGTGGATGTCGACAAAACCCGGCGCGACGATTTTACCCGAAGCATCGATCTCTTCGCGGCCTGAAGCGCTGATTTGGCCCATAGCAGTAATGATGCCGCCATCCACCGCGATATCGGCGACAAAGCGCGGCGCGCCCGTGCCATCAACCACCGTTCCACCACGAATGACCAAATCATGCATATCGACTCTCCTCTTCCTAAAGGAGAGCCTATCAGACTTAATCGGACGGTTAAAGTGGGGTCGCGTTGAAGGCGAAATAACCAGAAGTCGTTATCCTGAACGTGTTTCTGGATAACGACTTCTTTGCGAAATTAAGCCTTACGCTGTCCCAACAAACGCAGGCGAAGGGCGTTCAGTTTGATGAAACCCGCCGCATCCTTTTGATCGTAAGCGCCGGCATCGTCCTCAAACGTCACAACCTTCTCGCTGTAAAGGCTGTTGGGCGATTTGCGGCCAACAACACTCGCCAGACCCTTATACAGCTTCAGCCGCACGGTGCCGGACACCAAGGTCTGCGAATGGTCAATCGCGGCTTGCAGCATCTCGCGCTCGGGCGAGAACCAGAAACCATTATAGATAAGCTCAGCATATTTCGGCATCAGCTCATCCTTAAGATGCGCTGCGCCGCGGTCGAGCGTGATGCTTTCAATACCGCGATGGGCACGGGCATAAATCTCGCCACCGGGCGTTTCATACATGCCGCGTGATTTCATACCGACGAAGCGGTTTTCGACCAGATCAAGGCGGCCAATGCCATGCTTGCGGCCAAGGTCATTCAGCGCAGCCAACAAAGTCGCGGGCGACATCGCTTCGCCGTTCAGCGCGACGCCGTCGCCCTTTTCAAAATCGATGGTGATATATTCGGGCGTGTCGGGCGCATCCTCTGGATTGACGGTGCGCGAATAGACATAATCGGGCGTCTCGTCCCACGGGTTCTCGAGCACCTTGCCC
>CAZCXQ010000411.1:0-1118 GCA_964502655.1 uncultured Sphingorhabdus sp. | reverse complement strand
GCCTGCTTTGGTTACGATATGAAAGGCGTTGTTCTCACCGCCCATAACATCGCCTGACACATCGTTGGCGACAATCCAGTCGCAGCCTTTCTTCGCAAGCTTAGCCTGCGCATGGGCAATGATATTTTGGGTTTCCGCCGCAAAGCCGATTACGAGCTTCGGACGTTGCTTATGGGTGGTCAGGCTTGCAAGGATGTCAGGATTTTCGGTCAATGCGAGCGGCGGAATGGCATTGCCATCTTTCTTGATTTTCTGGTCCGGCGCTTGCGCGGCGCGCCAGTCCGCGACAGCGGCAACCATGATTGCGGCGTCAACGGGCAGGGCCTTCTCGACCTCGGCTTGCATCTCCAGCGCGGTTTCGACATCAATGCGCAAGACACCGGGCGGCGTTGGCAGATGCACGGGGCCAGCTATCAGTATAACCTCGGCCCCCAGATCAGCCGCCGCCGCTGCAATGGCAAAACCCTGACGCCCCGACGAGCGGTTGGCGATGTAGCGCACTGGATCAATCGCCTCATGCGTGGGGCCAGCGGTCACAAGGATACGTTTGCCAAACAACGGACGATGTTCGACATCGGCAAAATCGGGTTGCGCGGTAAGCGGCGTTGCGCTTGGCATGGTGGTTGGCGAACGACCCGAAGCCAGTTGCGTATTGAACGGCACGCCCAGCATGCCGCAAATGTGTTCGGCAACGGCCGGAGGTTCGGGCAGGCGGCCGGGGCCGAATTCGCCGCACGCCATGGCGCCTTCATCCGGATTCATAATGTGCACGCCATCGGCGCGCAGTTGCGCCAAGTTGCGCTGTGTCGCGGGATGGTTCCACATACGGACATTCATCGCCGGAACCGCCAAAACGGGCTTGTCCGTCGCGAGCAGAATAGTGGTCGCCAAATCATCCGCGATACCAGCGGCCATCTTGGCAAGGATATTGGCAGTGGCAGGACAAATCACCACAAGGTCGGCCTGACGGCTCAACTGAATATGCCCGATTTCGCGTTCTTCCTTCAGGTCGAACATGTCGCCATATACTTGGTCTTCGGTCATCACCCCCATCGAAAGCGGCGTGACAAACTCGGCCGCGCTTTTCGTCATCACCGCGCGAACGGCAACACCCTGAC
>CAZCXQ010000410.1:0-1119 GCA_964502655.1 uncultured Sphingorhabdus sp. | reverse complement strand
AGTGAAGGCATCTGTCCTCCATCAGACATTGATGAATGGGACAGAATCGCCAAGTCTTGAATCGCCAGTGCAACGGGAAATGCTTGACCCTCTGATGATGCAGACACCCTGGACAATATCTGTAGCGGCCAAGGGTTCGATGTCCAGCATGGATCTGCGTGAGATCGAGAGAACCAAGATCCAGTGCGCCCGCAAGTTCTTCGACGACATCAACAAGAAATTCGCCCCCGAGCAGGTCAAGTACGACGTGGTCGACAGCTTCGGCAAGTTGATGGAGTTGGTGAAGTAACGAGGCATAGGTTTGAGGTCGTGCGAATTTTTATGCCCAGTTACCGACAAATCGTCTGAGAAGCCAGAGATGAAAAAATCAGAGATCCTCGAACCAACCAAGCTAGAAAAAGATCACATATTCCAGCTCGTCAAGCGGGCAGGAAAAAAGATACCTGGGACGGTTATTTCAGATGTGGCAGGACTGCACAATTGGGCAGGAGTCACTAATGGGTTCGATGCCAGATTTTTGGCGATGTATTACGAATGCAAACTGCAGATTCCCTCCTATTCCGATCCTGAACTGGCTGCAAAACTTGAAGGTTGGCTGGCCTGGTACAGGAAAAGAGTAGGGAAAGTGAATCCAACAGGCGCAACTAAGACCGCAACTCCCCAGTTTGTACCGGAAGAAAATGTGCACGCCAAGCAATCAAAATGGGATCACAAATGCTTGGCGTGTGATGGCTTCGGCACGATTGAACCGGCAGCAAACGTCTCAGAAAAATGCAATTTCTGTGGAGGCACCGGGTGGATGAGCAATACTCAACATGAGAGCTTTCAAAAGAAATTTAAGGTTTCGTATTCAGGGAATCAATGGCAACACATGTCCCATGATGACAGCTGGAAAAAGTCTCGCATTATTTGTTCTGTCTGCGACGGAGATGGCGGCGCCTCTGGACAATGCTACAAATGTGGTGGCACAGGCTGGCTTTTGTCTGATAAGTGACCGGTCCTCAGAAAATGACCAGCATTTCAGGCTACGACCTTAAAATCACGCAGTGCTGTGGCTCCGTATACCGCTCACCTCGCTTCCGTTCCATCAACTTCTCCGCCTGGGAGCACTGGACTGAC
>CAZCXQ010000409.1:0-1132 GCA_964502655.1 uncultured Sphingorhabdus sp. | reverse complement strand
CCGCTCAACCTCGATGATGAAGCCCGCGCTGTCGCGGAGGCCTGCATGGCCGACTATGAACATCTTGCCCAACACCGCATTGTTGCACCTTGATTTTTGGCCGCGCGCGTCTTGCAACGGCGCCAATGCCAAACCTATCGTTCGCCTTTGCATGCGCTGAATAGCTCAGGCAGCGGCGGAACAATCGGATCATTCATCCACATGCTGTCAGCGTTCCCGTCCATATATTGACATTGATAATGTCAATATAGCCCATTACACATAATGCCGGACCATGAGCGAAGGAACGACTGCCATGTATATAATCAACGGCGCACTCGGATCGCCCTATTCGATGAAAATGCGCGCGCTTATGCGCTATCGCCGCATCCCGCATCTGTGGGTGCATGGTGCCGATTCACGTGATGCGTTGAGCAAGGTCAAAGCGCCCGTCATCCCCGTGATGGAATATCCCGATGGGACATTTCACAATGATTCGACGCCTTTGATCTATGATCTGGAGGCGCGGCACATCGAACGTTCGGTCATCCCGCCCGATCCGGCGCACGCCTTCATCGCGCATCTGATTGAGGATTTTGCCGATGAGTGGGTGACAAAGGCGATGTTCGGGTATCGCTGGCTGGAGGAGGTCGACCAGATCCAGATGAGCCGCTGGCTCGCGTTTGATGCGATGAAGGGCGGCGGGCTGGCGACGAGTCAGGGCTATGCCGAACAATTCCGCGCGCGCCAGGTCGGCCGCATGGCGATTGTCGGCTGCACGGCTGAAAACTTCCCGTTGATCGAGGCGTCAACCCGCGCGATTCTGGGTGCGCTGGAAACGCATGTGGTGGATCAACATTGCCTGTTCGGTTCGCGGCCCAGCATGGCAGAATTCAGTATGTACGGCCAATTGTCACAGCTTGGCGTTGACCCCACGGCGCAGGCGATGATGCGCAAAGATTTTCCCTACAGCTTCCGCTGGCTGCTGCACATTGACGATATGTCGGGAATAACGGGCGAATGGGATAAGGCGGATGCGCCCTTTGCGCCCATTATCACCGCTTGGTTGCAACAGGTGGGCGAAATCTACATGCCTTTTCTGCTCGCCAACGCCGCCGCGATTGAGGCCGGCGAAGATAGTTTCCACATCACC
>CAZCXQ010000408.1:0-1133 GCA_964502655.1 uncultured Sphingorhabdus sp. | reverse complement strand
ATATGACCGAAGCCTATATCTATGATGCGGTGCGTAGCCCGCGTGGCAAGGGGCGGCCGGATGGCGCGCTGCATGAAATAACGCCCATCGACCTCGCGGCGCAGGTTCTGGCGGCTATTCGCGACCGCAACGGCCTGTCGGGTGAAGAGATTGAAGACGTCGCCTTTGGTTGCGTATCGCCTGTGGGCGAGCAGGGCGCAGTTATCACGCGTACCGCCGTGTTGGCTGCGGGCTATCCGCACACGACCTCGGGCATTCAGGTGAACCGTTTCTGCGGATCGGGCTTGGAAGCATCGAATATCGCTGCGGCCAAAGTGAAGTCGGGCGAATGCGATTTGGCTGTCGGCGGCGGCATTGAATCGATGAGTCGCGTGCCCATGGGTTCGGACGGCGGCGCATGGCCCATCGATCCGCGCTCGGCGATTGCCAATTATTTCATCCCGCAGGGCATTTCTGCAGACCTTATCGCCACCAGATATGGCTATAGCCGTGATGATGTCGATGCATATGCGGTCGAAAGCCAAAAGCGGGCTGGCCGGGCATGGGCTGAAAAGCGTTTTGCGCGTTCGATCCTGCCGATCCGGGATGTCATTGGTGAAGTCGTCCTCGACCATGATGAATTGATGCGTCCGGAAACGGATATGCAGTCCTTGGGCGCGTTGGCCCCTGCATTCCAGATGATGGGCACCATGATGCCGGGTTTTGATGACATTGCCATCATGCGCTATCCTGATGTCGAAAAGATCAACCATGTCCACCATGCCGGTAACAGCTCGGGCATCGTCGATGGTTCCGCCGCTGTGCTGATCG
Organism: uncultured Sphingorhabdus sp.; assembly: GCA_964502655.1. Taxonomy (GTDB): domain Bacteria; phylum Pseudomonadota; class Alphaproteobacteria; order Sphingomonadales; family Sphingomonadaceae; genus Sphingorhabdus_B. Next base: position 323 of record CAZCXQ010000408.1, on the reverse strand, counting down.
GCACGAAGGAAGCTGGCGAGAAATATGGCCTGAAGGCGCGTGCACGTATTGTATCGATGGCCTCCATCGGTTCCGAACCCGCCATCATGCTCACGGGCCCCGAATTCGCCGCGCAAAAGGCGCTGGCGCGCGCCGGAATGGACAAGAGCGACATTGATGTGTGGGAATTGAACGAAGCCTTTGCCTCGGTCGTTCTGCGGTTCATGGAAGCGATGAAGGTTGACCATAGCGACATCAACGTCAACGGTGGTGCCATTGCCATGGGACATCCGCTTGGCGCGACAGGTGCGATGATCCTCGGCACCGTGCTGGATGAGCTGGAG
>CAZCXQ010000407.1:0-1143 GCA_964502655.1 uncultured Sphingorhabdus sp. | reverse complement strand
CACCGGGGTGTTTGAAACCCGCGACGGTTACCTGAATCTGGCGGCCATTGGCCAAAGCATGTGGGTGCGTCTGTGTGTGGCCTTGGAGGTGCCGCAACTGATCGACGAACCGGGCTTGGGCTCGGACCCTGAACGGGTGCAAAACCGGGCCCGTGTGAATGCGGCCATTGGCGCCGCCTTCAAAACCCGCACCACCGCCGAATGGACGGACATTCTGCTCAAAGCCGGTGTGCCCTGCGGGCCGATCTACAGCATCGACAAGATGTTTGACGACCCGCAAGTCAAACACCTGGGCATGGCGCGCACCTTGCACCACCCGGAGCTGGGCGATATCCAGGTGGTGAACCTGCCGATGCAGTTCTCGCGCCACCCGCGTGATGAGGGGCCGATGAAAGCCGCGCCGAACCAGGGCGATCAGACCGAGGCGGTCCTGACCGGACTGGGCTACAGCCCGGCGCAGATCGCGCAATTGCGCCAGCAATTTGTCGTTTGACACTGGCCGCATCCAGAACACACGAAAGATCAAACATGGCAAAACTCGTCGCCGCATTTGGCTCATCGCACAGCATCATGCTGGTCTCGCAGCGTGAAGACTGGCAACACGGCTTCAGGGTGATTGACACCAAAAACGCCCATTACTACGACAAGCAAGGGCACAAGACCGACTACGACACGCTGCTGGCCGCCATGCCGCTCGGCACCGAGGCCATGGTCACCCCCGAGAAAATGAGCGAGCGCTTTGACGCCAGCCAGGCCGCCATGGACGCCCTGCACGCGCGCATCGTGGCCGCCCGTCTGGATGTGCTGCTGATCGTGGGCGATGACCAGACCGAGTTGTTTCGCACCAGCAACAACCCGGCCATCGCGATTTTTTATGGCCCCACCATCCGCAACACGGCGCGTGAACCCGCCGCGCCAAATGACCCCTGGCCCAAGGCTGCCCGCATGTGGCGGCATGAGCCCGAGGTGGACCGCGAATACCCGGTGCAAAGCGACCTGGCCGAGTGGCTGATCCGACAGCTGTGCGACCGTGACTTTGACATCGCCGCCATGGATGGCCTGGAGCCGGGCCAGTCCGAAGGACATGCCTTCCAGTTCATCCACCGCCGCTTGCTCAAGGGGCACGAGTTGCCCGTGATCCCG
>CAZCXQ010000406.1:0-1144 GCA_964502655.1 uncultured Sphingorhabdus sp. | reverse complement strand
AAAGAGGTGTTTGGCAAGCTTGATGCCATTTGTAAGCCCGGTGCGATTTTGGCGTCGAACACGTCCTATCTCGATGTTGATGAAATCGCCGATAGCACCTCACGTCCTCAAGACGTGGTTGGCATGCACTTCTTCTCGCCCGCCAATGTGATGAAATTGCTGGAGGTCGTCCGCGGTGCGAAGACTGCGGATGACGTGCTCGCAACCGCGATGGCCATTGGCAAGAAAATTGGCAAAGTGGCGGTGGTCGCTGGCGTCTGTCACGGCTTTATCGGCAACCGGATGCTGTCAACGCGCCAACAGCCAGCGATGCAATTGTTATTGGAAGGCGCAACACCTGCGCAAATAGACAAGGTGCATGCCGATTTTGGCATGCCGATGGGGCCATTCCAGATGAGCGATCTCGCTGGCCTTGATATTGGCTGGCACCGCGACCCAAGCCGTATTGAAACGATCCGTGACGCCTTGTGCGCTGCTGGCCGCTTTGGCCAGAAAAACGGCAAGGGCTTTTACGATTATGATGAAAAGCGCGTCGGCACACCAAGCGCCGAGGCGCTCGCGATCATTGAAGAGTTCCGGTCGACATCTAACTTGCCGAAACGCGAGATCAGCGATCAGGAGATTGTCGAACGCACACTCTACCCGATGGTCAATGAAGGCTACAAAATACTTCAGGAAGGCAAAGCCCAACGGCCATCGGATATCGATGTGGTCTGGATCTATGGCTATGGCTGGCCCATTTATCGCGGCGGCCCCATGTTCTGGGGCGATCTTGAAGGTGCTGCAAAAATTGTCGAAGCGCTAGAGCGGCACGGCGTTGCGGTGGCGGAAAGTTTGAAGGCCAAAGCCTAAACGCTACGCGCCGATCAACAGTCATGCGTGCGAACGGTCGTCGAGAATGACGGCCGTTTGCATCTTGTCGCGCAGCGAAGGGTCGCGGACCCATGCGCCGTGAACTTTATTGTGCATGGGAATGAATATCCGAGAGCCGGGGGCGGGATTAACATCCGCGACATCACACATATTTGTTTCAGGATGTTTGTCGTCAGGCGGTTATCACATGCCGAAAACGGCTGTCTGGTGCGGCCAAGAAGACTCGAACTTCCACGGGCTTTCGCCCACAACGACCTCAACGTTGCGCGTC
>CAZCXQ010000405.1:0-1148 GCA_964502655.1 uncultured Sphingorhabdus sp. | reverse complement strand
ATAATCACCACAACCGGGGCACCAGCGAACTTCTTGGTCGGTTTCCCAATCCTTGGGCGTCGTGGCTTTAACGGGGGTCATATCGTTCATTATAAAGCACTCCCAATCGCGGCTTCAATTTCGGCGATAGTAAATGGCTGGCCGGACACTTTGTTCACGGGCTGCGCATCCACAAGGAACTGGTCACGCAATATGGTCTTCAACTGGCCCGTGTTCATTTCAGGGACGATGATCTTGTCAAAGCTCTTCAGCAACTCGGCCATGTTTTTCGGCATGGGCCAGATATGGCGAATGTGGACATGCGCGACATCAACACCTTCGGCACGCTTGCGACGCACAGCTTGCTTGATGGGACCATAGGTTGATCCCCAGCCGACGACAGCAAGTTTCGCGCCTGCTGCGCCCTGCTCGACGATCTGGTCGGGGATGCTGTCGGCGACGCCGTTTACCTTGGCCGAACGGATATCGGTCATCGCCTGGTGGTTGGCCGGTGCATAGTTGATGTGGCCGGTATCGACTTCTTTTTCGATACCACCAATGCGGTGCAGCAATCCGGGCGTACCGGGCTTCACCCATGGGCGCTTCAATTTATGGTCGCGCGAATAGGGCTTGAAGCCATCTTCGGGAACGCTTTCCAGAAACGCGACCGGGAATGGCGTATACTCTTCCAGATCGGGTACCAGCCACGGCTCAGCAGCATTGGCGATATAGCCATCGGTCAGCAGCATGACGGGCGTCATATATTCGACCGCAATCCGCACAGCTTCCACCGCGCAGTCAAAACAATCGACGGGCGAGCGCGCTGCGATCACGGGCATCGGTGCGTCACCGTTGCGGCCATACACCGCCTGATACAAATCGGACTGCTCGGTCTTGGTTGGCAGACCAGTCGAAGGGCCGCCACGCTGGCTGTTGACGATGACCAAGGGAAGCTCGGTCATGATGGCAAGGCCCATAGCCTCACCCTTCAACGCGATGCCGGGACCAGACGAGCTGGTAACGCCGAGCTGTCCTGCATAGCTTGCGCCAATGGCCGAACAAATCGCGGCAATTTCATCTTCTGCCTGGAATGTGGTGATCCCATATTCTTTCAAGCGGCTGAGGTGATGCAAGATCGCGGATGCTGGCGTAATCGGATAACCACCGAA
>CAZCXQ010000404.1:0-1149 GCA_964502655.1 uncultured Sphingorhabdus sp. | reverse complement strand
CATGGCCCGGTTGTGAAACTTGCGCCAACCAGCGCCGCGCATCCAATCGCCAGCACCCGGGCCGGGCTGGTCCGATCGGCCCAGTAACCCGACACAATGATACCAGCGGCCATGAACAGGATCGAGATGAGCTGGATGCCCAGAAAAGCCTCGCGCGCGATGCCCAATTTGGTTGTGCCATAGCCGAGCGCAAAAGCGGTCGAGAGATAGAAGATCGCAAAGCAAGCGATCGCCGCAAATGTGCCGCCGAACAGTTGGCGTGGGTGGGTGCGCACAACCTCTGCCATCGGAACGCGCGGCGGCGGAGCCTCTTCCAGTGCCGCGGCAAATGCTGGCGTTTCGGTCAAACGAAGGCGGACCCACAAACCAATGCCGACCAGAAGCGCGCTCAACAAAAATGGAATGCGCCAGCCCCATTCACGGAACTCGGAATCGCTGAGTATGAGGCCAAGTATCAGGAACAAGCCGTTCGAAAGGATGAAACCAACAGGCGCGCCAAGTTGTGGAAACATTCCATAGCGCGCGACCTTGCCCTTGGGTGCATTTTCAACCGCAAGCAACGCTGCTCCGCCCCATTCGCCGCCAAGTCCAAAGCCCTGACCGAAACGCAAAAGGCATAAAAGCGCAGGCGCGATCCAACCGGCAACGGCGTAGGTCGGCAGCAGCGCAATCAGAAAAGTGGATACGCCCATGATCATCAACGACCAGACAAGCGTTGCCTTGCGCCCGATGCGGTCGCCATAATGACCAAATACCAGCGCGCCAACCGGCCGGGCAATAAAGGCCAACGCAAAGGTCAGCCAGCTTTGCAGCAACTGAGCCTCTGGGCTCGATTGCGGAAAGAATAGCGGGCCAAAGACCAGCGAAGCGGCCGTTGCGAAAATATAAAAATCATAGAATTCGACAGCCGTTCCGGCCATGGCCGCGCCAAGAATCCGACGATGCGACGGTGCAGGCGCGGTTGCGGCTTCACCTGCGTTGGTGGTTGTCATTTTGCTTCCCCCTTGTCTTTCATTTCTGCTGACACCGACGGCGGCGAAAGGAAAGCGGAAAAGTGCATTGCCCTTCGATGATCTGTTCCCTAATCGTTCGCACGTGAATCATCCCTCCCCCGCCCCGACGCCGCCATGGTTGGAAGGTTTGAAAGCG
>CAZCXQ010000403.1:0-1172 GCA_964502655.1 uncultured Sphingorhabdus sp. | reverse complement strand
GCTAATCTTCCCCACCTGCGAGAGATTGTTTGTTTTGATGAAGTCAATCTTCCGGGCGTTCTTTCATATCAGGATCTCATAAAGAGTTCGTCCTCGAACTTTGAACCCGTTGCTACACCCGAGGGAACCTTGGGGAGCATTCAGTACACCTCTGGGACCACTGGCCGTCCGAAGGGCGCTGAGCTGTCATTTAGTGGAATGATGCTTAACGCGGCAATCACCGCTAAGCGGCTTGAGTTGGGACCAAAAGATCGATGGACTTCCATCATCCCTTTATTCCACTGCGCGGGATGCATCATGAATCTGACGGGATGCTTGTACGCTGGTGCTGCGTACGTAGGAGTTCCGTCGTTTGATGCCGAGGCGATGCTTCAGATTGTTGAATCCGAGCGTTGCACTTTGCTCACTGGTGTCCCGACATCATTTCTCGCGATGCTTGAGCATCCTGCAAGGTCTAAGCATGATCTGAGTTCTTTACGCTCGGGAACCTGTGGCGGTGCGGACTGTGACCCTTCTGTTCTGGAGCGGTGTGCCAAGGAGTTCCCCATACCGGGACTGGTTCAAGTCTATGGACAGACAGAATCGAGCACGCTCATCTCATTGGATACGCCAGATAGTGAGCATCGTTGGGTAACTGCAGGACTGGCTCTTGACGGCACCTCACTGCGTGTAACCCATCCCGAGACCCGACACCCCCTACCCTTTGGTCAGATCGGTCAGATTGAGGTCTGCGGACCGACCGTCATGCTTGGCTATCACCGTCAACCCAATGAAACAGCTCAGACCATTGATGCTGAAGGCTGGATGCAGACCGGTGATCTTGGTTACCTGCGAGAAGACGGGCGCCTTGTAATTGCAGGCGGCCGCCTGCGGGACATGATCATTCGGGGAGGAGAAAACATTTACCCGGTGGAGATTGAAAACCTTCTGCGGGAGCATCCTGCGGTTCACGAGATCGCAGTCTTTGGTGAGCCCGACAAGTACTATGGCGAAACCGTCTCAGCCTGTATTCAGCTCAAGCGCGAAGTATCCACCAATGATTTGGGAGACTTTCTGAAAGGCCGAATCGCTGGCTTTAAGCATCCGGTTCGCTACTACCGAGTCGTCAGTTGGCCGATGACTTCGAGCGGAAAGATCCGTAAGCGTGATCTTCGGGAAATGGCTGCCGCAAA
>CAZCXQ010000402.1:0-1179 GCA_964502655.1 uncultured Sphingorhabdus sp. | reverse complement strand
CTACGCCATCCATCTCTAGAAATCCGCGCTTCATGAAATGGTTTCAACTGAGCAAAAAGTTAACGGGATCGTTTCGCAGGCTTGCATGTCCCACTTGAACCAGAGAGGCACTCCGAGCTGGCTCACCCCCATAATAGCTGAAGTCGTAAAGGTCATCGAAGCTTGCTCCAGCGATTTGAATGCCGTACAGCAGTAATTGACCGCTGTTGTTAACCGAGTAACGAACCTGAAAATTACCCAACGTCAGTGTTATTTTGCCAAAGGCAAAAGCGAGACTGGGGTGCGAAAGCTGGTCTGTGTCGCGAAAGTTGATTTCACGAGTGCCCATTTCAATCGGAGGCGTAGTGCGAAGTTCGCCCGCTTGCACATCTTGAATGAGATCATTCTTGTTCCTGTTGATAAATTCTGTCACAGCCATTTGCATGGCAGTAGATGCCAGCACCTCTCGCGCTGCACTTGAATTAGGCGGAAACACAAACCGATGCGTCGTGGCTTGGTTGTTGTTATCCCAAATCGCCCCCACAGGATGGGTTAAGCCTTGGGGATGACCGATGCCTGCATTCTGTGAATTGATGGTAATGCCTTCAACAATAGTTACTCCATCATCGCCTCCCTCGGAGAGAACTCCGGTGCGCTCACCTGTGCCAAAAAACTGTAGTAAGTCCCCTGCATAACCAGGGTAGTTCCAGAAATTGTCCAGCGTATCGATTGAGTCGTCAAACTCCTGCTGATCCACAATCCTTATCTTATCCACTAAACTGCTGGTTCCTGGCGTCTTTTTGAAGACTTGCACAACTTCGTCCTCATCAAAGGCGCTGTTTTGGTTTTTGTCGTAACCTGAAACGACCTCATACGTCTCCTCAACGTTGCTTCCTGACGAGAACTCAATGCTGTCTGAGCGAGTAGCACCGAGTAGAGTATTTGCACCGACTTTACGTGCAGCTATCCAGTCCCCGCCCTTCACTCGAAGCTTTGCTGTTTGGCCGGAACGGGTAGCCATTATCATCGGGTTATTTGGATTCTGTGTGAATGTAGGCGTGGGGAGTTTATTAGCGTCGTTTCCGGCTATTTGGTCTGAGATGACTTCCTCTATGTCAATGGGCAGGAGGCGGAGCAGCTTTTCAGTGTTGGGGGCGGCGGGGCTCATGAGGCCCTCGGTCTCGATGGGGGTGCTGGTGG
>CAZCXQ010000401.1:0-1180 GCA_964502655.1 uncultured Sphingorhabdus sp. | reverse complement strand
GCCCGCTACGCGGATGCTGCTCAGGGCTACGCTATGATCGGAGGGTAAGACATTGACAGCGCCAACACTCACGACCGAACGCCTCTCCATCGAACCCATGACGCGCGCCCATTGGGAGGATTATGCGGCGGCGTGGGCTGACCCGCGTATGACTGCGTTTATTGGGGGCGAGCCGCGCAGCCGCAATACAAGCTGGATGAAAATGCTTCAGGGCATCGGCATGTGGTCGCTGTTCGGCTATGGCTATTGGGCCTTTGTCGAGCGGGAGAGCGGTCGCTTTGTGGGCAATGGCGGACTGGCGCAATTTGAACGCGGCATCAGCGATCTTGAAGGCTTTCCCGAAGCTGGCTGGGCGTTTACGCCCGATGCCTGGGGAAAGGGTTATGCGACCGAGGTGATGACCGCGATACTTGGCTGGGCAGACGCAACGAATTTGGGCGAAATCCGCTGCATCATCGACCGTGGCAACGCAGCTTCGCATAATGTCGCAGCGAAGCTTGGCTTCACCAAATTTGCGGAGTCGCATGATGTGATCGGCGACCTGTTCGTTTACCGCCGTGAGCCGCGCCAAAGCGTGCGATAAGCTGTGTATAACGCGGTCCGCTCGCTTGCCCATGCGCGGTCCAACGTCTAAACGCAAAATATGACCAGCCCTGTACGCATTGCGCCATCGATTTTGTCCGCTGACTTTGCCCGATTGGGAGAAGAAGTGCGGGCGATTGACGCCGCCGGATGTGACTGGATTCATGTCGATGTCATGGACGGACATTTTGTCCCCAACATCACCATTGGCCCTGCGGTGGTAAAGGCGCTTCGCCCACACAGCGCAAAGCCGTTCGATGTGCATTTGATGATTTCGCCGGTCGACCAATATGTGCAGGATTTTGCAGAGGCTGGCGCGGATATTATTTCATTCCATCCCGAAGCCGGGCCGCACCCGCATCGCACCGTGCAGCTGATCAAGTCGCTGGGTAAAATGGCGGGTATCGTGCTCAATCCGCACACGCCTGCTAAAATGCTGGATTATCTTATCGACGACATCGACCTTGTGCTGGTGATGAGCGTCAACCCCGGTTTTGGTGGTCAGAGCTTCATTTCAAGCCAGCTGCGCAAAATTGAAGCCATTCGCAAGATGACCGACAAAACAGGCCGCGATATCCGGTTGGAAGTTGACGGCGGC
>CAZCXQ010000400.1:920-1189 GCA_964502655.1 uncultured Sphingorhabdus sp. | reverse complement strand
GGAGTTCCGTCGCGATGTTGTCAGTCATGGTACCGATATGCGCACACTGTGTTGCGTTGGCAAGACGGTTAACGATATCTCCGGTATGGAGAGCTACAGACTTAACGCGCCAGCGCGGTGTTCGCTTCGTCGACCAGCTTGGCAATGATATCGACCACGGGCCGCTCGACATGGACCATGCCAACCGACTGGCCGGCCATGACCGAGCCATATTCAACATCGCCGTCAATCACCGCGCGGCGCAACGCCCCTGCCCAATATTTCTCAAT
>CAZCXQ010000400.1:0-910 GCA_964502655.1 uncultured Sphingorhabdus sp. | reverse complement strand
GTTTCTTGGTGAACTCCTCAGTGCCCTTGTTCTTCAATGCGCGGACAGGAATGACCGGCAAACGCGGGTCAATCTGGACGCTGGCGACCGCATCGCGGGCATTGGCGCGCAGGAACGCCGCCTTGAAATTGGGATGGGCAATGCTTTCATGCGCGCAGACGAACCGCGTGCCCAATTGCACACCCGCCGCGCCCATTTCGAGATAGCTTGCAATCGCGCCGCCACGGGCAATGCCCCCCGCAACGAAAATCGGCAGTTGATCGCCCAGCTCAGGGAGGATTTCCTGCGCCAAGACGCTGGTCGCCACGGGGCCGATATGCCCGCCTGCCTCGCTACCCTCGATAACCAGCGCATCGACGCCAGAGCGCGCAAATTTCTTCGCGAGCGTCAGCGCAGGGGCAAAGCAGATAACCTTCGCGCCGAACGCCTTGATCGCCTCAATGCTGCCCTTGGGCGGCAATCCGCCCGCAAGAACAACATGGCTCACGTCATATTTCGCGCAAACATCAATCAGTTCCATGATTTGCGGATGCATGGTGATCAGGTTCACGCCGAATGGTTTGGACGTCAGCGCCTTGGTTGCGGCAATTTCCGTATCGAGCAATTCAGGGGTCATCGCCCCGCACGCAATCACGCCAAACCCGCCGGCGTTGGAAATAGCCGACACAAGGTTCCGTTCCGAAACCCAGGACATAGCGCCACACATAATGGCGACGTCGCAGCCAAGGAATTCCGTGCCGCGTTGCATGAGGTGTTGAAGTTTGGTCATAGCGGTCTCTTATCGGTCGCTAGGTGGCAATGAAAGCGATTTACGCCGCATCCAACCCATAAGCGGTGTGCAACACGCGCACGGCCAGTTCGGTTTCGTCCTCGTCGATCAAAACCGAAACCTTGATTTCGGAGGTCGAAA
>CAZCXQ010000399.1:0-1207 GCA_964502655.1 uncultured Sphingorhabdus sp. | reverse complement strand
CGAATGTCATCGCCCAAGGCTCTTCAAAATCCGCCATCACGGTGACATCGAAAGGTTGCGATGCACTATCGGTGGGTGCTGCATCACTCACGGATGGCTGGCAGGCCGCTGCCAAAAAAGACGCGCCAATTAGGAATGATAATTTCGACATAGGTAAAGGCTCCTCATATATCCGCTTATGGCAGTTGGGTACTGACCGGTGTATATGCAAGAGGCTTGCATATAAGAGAGTTCGGCGCTATACGGCTGTCATCCTTACATTGTGAGAACTTGGAAGGGCTAGCGCCACTAGGGGCTGGCAGCCAGAAGCTTTGCATGCCGTATAGAAAGACTGAATTTGCCTGACCTCAATACACTGACTGCGTTGATCGCGCCCGAAGCAGAAGCGCTCGGCTTTGCGCTGGTGCGTGTCGCGTGGTTTGAAACCGGCGGGCAGGGCAGCGACGAGCCAACCTTGCAGGTGATGGCCGAGCGCCCCGATACGCGGCAGCTTGGTATCGATGACTGTGCGGCATTGTCGCACCGTATATCCGACAAATTTGACGAGCTTGACCCGATTGTCGAAGCGTACAGGCTTGAGGTTAGCTCGCCCGGCATCGACCGGCCATTGACCCGCCTTGCCGATTTTACCGATTGGGCAGGTCATGAGGTTAAGGTTGAACTGGCCGAACCAATGGATGGCCGCAAGAATATCCGTGGCGATATTGTTGGCGTCGACGGTGACAATATTCATGTCGACGACCGCAAATCCGGACGACTGACATTCGCCTTTTCCAATATCGGCAGCGCCAAGCTGCTCTTGACAGACCGCCTTATTGCGTCGACTGCCCCCATCAACAGCGATGGGGCTGACGAAGTTGAGGCAGACCCCATTCACGACGAAGCACAGGAAGACTAAGAACATGGCTAACACGATTGCCGCGAACAAGGCTGAATTGCTTGCAATTGCCAATGCAGTTGCTGCTGAAAAGATGATCGACAAGGCGATTGTCATTGAGGCGTTGGAAGAAGCCATCCAGCGCGCTGCCCGTGCACGTTACGGCGCGGAAAATGACATTCGCGCGAAATTGGATACGCAGACCGGCGATCTTCGCCTGTGGCGCGTTGTGGAAGTTGTTGAAAATGTCGAAGATTACTTCAAGCAAGTTGACCTGAAACAAGCAGACAAGTTGCAAAAGGGCGCCGTTGTTGGCGACTTTATCGTTGA
>CAZCXQ010000398.1:0-1212 GCA_964502655.1 uncultured Sphingorhabdus sp. | reverse complement strand
GCCAACTACACCAACACCGCCGACGATCGTGCATATTTGGATTTGAAATTTCAGCAACTCAAGGCAGAAACCGACCGCATCATCAGCAACACACAATGGAACGGTGTGAACGTGTTGGATAAAACATTTACCAACAACACAACAGCTGGCAAGTTCGTTTTTCAAGTTGCTGCTAACGCTAACCAAACCATTTCCCATACCATTGATGTATTTGGTCTGGGAACCAATGATGGTTCTGGTGCATCAATCAGTGCAACCGCTACTGAAGTTACTGCTGCTACGGCCTCAACAATTGAGGTCAGCACTTTGACCGTTGCTGGAACTTATGCTGCCGGCGACAAAATTACCGTTAATTTGAATCAAAATGTATTTCAATACACAGTTACGGATGCTGATGCTGCTGGTGGTAGTAACACTGTAGCTACGAACCTCGCAGCTGCTTTAGATCTGCGATTTGAGGATGGCTTTGAGGCTTCTGTGAGTGGTGCGGGCGTAGTAAAGATCACCCTGGATGCTAGTGCTGGCACGACAACAGGTAACAGCTTCACTCTTACCGCTGGCTCAACAGATGGTGAATGGGATGATATTGAATCTTTGAGCATACTTACCCAAGCCACTTCAAACACTGCTGTAAGCACTTTGGATGTGGCTGTGGCATCAGTGAACAAAGCCCGCGCTGAGATTGGCGCAGTCATCAACCGCTTGACTTATGCTGCAGATAACCTGACCAACGTATCTCAGAATGCTGAGGCTTCTCGAAGCCGGATTCTGGATACGGATTATGCAAAGACCACGACAGAGCTGGCCCGAACCCAGATCATTCAGCAAGCTGCCACAGCCATGTTGGCACAAGCCAACCAACAGCCACAAAGCGTGCTGTCTCTGTTGCGATAATCGAAATATCCAACGCTCTGAAGGCCCCGCCAAGCGGGGCCTTTTTTATGGGCTCACATCAAAAGCCTCAGGCGCAAGCCCATTGATGAGCCGCTGATACATGACCTGGTAGGCAGATTCCAATTGCCGCGCAATGGCCGCCGTGTTGAACACGGGACTGCTTTCGCGTGCCAACGCTGTTTTTTCGCGCAGAGCACGAAGCTCGTCCGGCGAATCCAGCAACTGGTTAATCTTGCCCTCGTAATCCAACGGGTTGTCAGTGATGCAATCCTTCATGTCCATACCACTGAGCAAACTGGCCGCGACGCGACTTGCAAA
>CAZCXQ010000397.1:0-1224 GCA_964502655.1 uncultured Sphingorhabdus sp. | reverse complement strand
CCCGGTCATCCAGGTGATGCAAAACGCCTCGGTCAAGGTGGCCGCTTGCAAGGCCGTGATCAGGGGGCTGAGCCTGACGCCAGCCAGCCGCAACCCACCGATGAGCACCATGCTGGCAATACCCAGCAAATTCACCACGACGCCGCCCCAAAAATCCAGGTCCCAAGCGACCATGGCAAAGGCGCTGTAGCCGATGCTCAAAATCACGAGAAAGGAAAAAAACAGCCACTCACGTGGGTTGCTGTGCGACTTGTCGACCCATTGCCGTACACCCTCTTTCCAGCTTGCTGGTGGCTGAGGTTTGTGTGCCGAGGTGCTTGAAATATTCATGAAATTGTATTTTTGAATACCTAATACTACATTAAATGTTAAATGCCATGACGTCATCGGCCAGAAATAAGACGACCGAGGGGGCGACTTGGGCCGAATGAACTTCAAAATAAGGCCTCTTTTGAGGCGGCATCGAACAACAAGGGTCGGAATGAATTGGCAAGCGTGGTGGATTTTTGTGCTCTTGACCTTTGTGGTGTCGGCCACCCCGGGGCCCAACATGCTGCTGGTGATGAGCCACGGCGCGCGTTTTGGCCTGCGCTCGGCCGTCATGACCATGGCCGGTTGCATGACCGCCTTGCTGTGCATGATGAGCATTTCGGCGGCGGGTTTGGGCGCTTTGCTGCACACCTTCCCGATGGTGTTTGATGCGCTGCGTTATCTGGGTGCGGGCTATCTGGCCTATCTGGGTTACAAGTTGTGGCGGGCAGGCTTGTCCACCCCGACGGCTCAAGCGGCCAGCGGACAGCCTCTGCCCGTGCGCAGTGGGGCTTCTTTTTATCGGCAAGGCCTGGCGGTGGCCGCCAGCAACCCCAAAGCGATGGTGTTTTCAGCGGCCTTCTTTCCACAGTTCATCCAGCCCGAGTGGCCCGCGCTGCCTCAATTTGGCATCTTGTTGGCCACGTTCACCGTGATCGAAGTCGGCTGGTACCTGATTTACGCCCTCAGCGGCCACAAACTTTCGCGGTATCTGCAGCAAGCCCATGTGCTGAAAAATTTCAACCGCGTCACAGGTGGCGTGTTTGTCGGTTTTGCGGCTTTGATGGCGACCAGCCGCTGAGTTTGTCGGTGCGCTGGCGCTCCTTGGCCGGGTTTACCCCCGACAACTGTGCGCCAAGTTGTGGATAACTGCATGAACAAGCCCTGAGACCCGCATGCCTGTTGGCTTGGCGT
>CAZCXQ010000396.1:0-1238 GCA_964502655.1 uncultured Sphingorhabdus sp. | reverse complement strand
GGTGGTGGGACTTTTCGTGGCTTGGGAGGTATTTGTCCGCTTGGGCATCCTTCCCGTTTACCTTTATGGACAGCCTAGTGGCATCTTGACGAAAGCGTCCAGATTGTTCCTTGAGGGAGATCTTGCTCGCGATATAGGCGCAACTGCCTTTGCGTCCATTACGGGTTTTCTCGCTGGCACAGCCATAGGCAGTACGGCGGGTCTTCTCTTGTGGCTGTCAAAAACCGCTGCAGCGGTCTTGCGTCCCATCATCGTGGCTATCAATGGTGTTCCCAAGATCGCATTGGCCCCGTTGATCGTTGTGTGGTTTGGCGTCGGCTTGGGCGCAAAAGTGGCGATTGCAGCAAGTTTGACTTTCATCGTCTCTCTCATTGCCGTGTACCAGGGAACGCAGGAGGTGGATGAAGACCTCGTCAAATTGATGCGTTCGTTGGGAGCAAAGCCATTGACCATATGGCGAAAAGTGATCGTTCCAGGATCCACGCCTTGGATTCTCTCGACCATGCGACTGAACATAGGATTTGCAATGATTGGCGCTGTGGTTGGTGAGTACATCTCTTCCAAGATGGGCCTGGGATACATGATTTACAACGCGGGTGCTTTGTACGACCTTAATTCGGTTTTCGTAGGCATCTTCTGTCTTATGGCACTTGCATTGGCACTAGATGCTGTGCTGGGCCGCATCGAAGCGAGGTTCAAATGGTGAAGTCGGTTAAATCGACCGAAGTTGTCTTGCAGGCCGACAACGTAACCATGGCTTTTGCGGCTGGAACGGCAAGCGAAGTTGTTGCCTTTCGGAACATCAGCTTTTCGCTGCATCAAGGTGAAATCCTGGCGATTGTGGGGCCATCAGGTTGCGGCAAATCAACACTGTTCAATGTGATCGCGGGCCTCCTGAGACCAACCTCTGGCTCAGTGACCGTTGACGGAACGTTAGTCGATGATGCGACTGGTCACGTGGGCTACATGTTGCAAAAGGACTTGCTGCTTCCTTGGCGTTCTGTGCTTGAGAACGTGATGCTCGGCCTTGAAGTGAGTGGGGCGGCGGACCAGGCAGCGCGTGAGAGGGCAATGTCATTGATCAACCGGTACGGTCTCGGTGGCTTTGAGTCTGCTCGTCCGAAAGCGTTATCTGGAGGCATGCGGCAGCGGGATGCGTTTATGAGAACGCTGGCGCTGGACCCAAAAGCCATCTTGCTGGATGAGCCGTTTTCAGCGCTAGATTTCCAGACCCGCTT
>CAZCXQ010000395.1:0-1245 GCA_964502655.1 uncultured Sphingorhabdus sp. | reverse complement strand
ATTCGAATCGGCTGATCACCCCGTAGACCATTGGATGGGTCGCGCTCTCGAGATCTGCGCGGATCACGGAGGTAGATGGGACGCTGACAGCCTTGCAGGGAAAAGCGCTGAGATATCCGATAGCGGCGCGAATAGTTGGCGACACAAGTTCCTGCGCGGGCCTTATCTGCGCGAGTATGCAATTGCACGCGGTGTGATGCGTGAAACTATGGAGACTGCGGTCACGTGGAATCGCTTTGCTGCCTTGCGAGAGCATGTCAAGGCCGAAACACATCGAGCCATTCGTGAGGTCACCGGTCGGCCAGGCTCGGTAACCTGTCGCTTTACGCACATTTACCCTGACGGTCCTGCACCATACTTTACTTGGTTCGCTTATGGAGATAAGTCGCGGCTTGCTGAACAATTCATGGCCATAAAGCGAATTGGCGAGCAAGCCATGGTAGACGCTGGGGGAACAGTGACTCACCATCACTCACTTGGAAGGGACCATAGGCCATGGTACGACAAGGAGCGGCCCGAACTGTTCTGCACTGCTTTGAAGGCGGCTAAGCAGGCGTTTGATCCGAAGCAGATTTTAAACCCTGGTGTTCTCTTCGACCCGAGTTAACAAAATGGCAGGCCCACTTTCCGGCATCAAGGTCGTTGACCTCAGTCGCATCCTCGCAGGCCCTTGGAGCACGCAGTTGCTCGCCGATCTTGGCGCAGATGTTATCAAAGTTGAGCGCCCTGTCACTGGCGATGACACGAGAGGGTGGGGACCGCCGTTCCTTGACTGCGAAGACAGTGGGACAGTCGGTGAGGCTGCCTATTTCCTGTCCGCAAATCGTGGCAAGCGGTCTATCACAGTTGACGTGAGTACCTCGGATGGGCAGGAAATCGTCCGCCAGCTAGCAGCAAAGGCTGACGTCTTCATAGAGAACTACAAAGTCGGGGACATGCAGCGGTATGGGTTGGACTACCCGTCGCTTAACACTATCAATCCCGGTTTGGTGTATTGCTCAATAACCGGTTTTGGGCAGTCTGGTCCGTACAGGCGGCCTTTCCAACCATCTTTGCCACGCCATAAGACCTGTTCATGAAGATTCACGAGTACCAGGGCAAGGAAATCTTGCGCAATTTCGGCGTGCCCGTCCCGCGCGGCATCGCTGCCTTCACTGTCCAGGAAGCCGTGGAAGCGGCTCAAAAACTGGGCGGCCCAGTGTGGGTGGTCAAGGCCCAGATCCACGCCGGCGGCCGCGGCAAGGG
>CAZCXQ010000394.1:0-1246 GCA_964502655.1 uncultured Sphingorhabdus sp. | reverse complement strand
GATAGAAGTACGCGTGTTGGCTGAACTTGATCCATATTAACAGCAGATTTCGACGAATGCACTTTTAATGGCAAAACAACATTCCGACGCCGCGAACCGAGAACGCGTGTTCCCGATCCGCAACGGCAGTACCATCAATGCCGGATGATGTGATCGAACGCAGACAGGCCTGCTTTGGTGCCTTCGCCCATCGCGACGATAATTTGCTTGTACGGGACGGTCGTAACGTCGCCAGCGGCGAAAACGCCCGGGATATTCGTCGCATTATGCGCATCGACTTCGATTTCGCCGCGCGGCGAAAGCTGAAGCGGTCCTTTCAACCACTCGGTGTTCGGAACCAGCCCGATTTGCACGAAGATGCCCTCAAGATCGATGCGATGGGACTCGCCGGTCAGGCGGTCGGTGTAGACCAGTGCCTCAACCTTTTCGCCGTCGCCCAATACTTCCGTGCTCAATGCCGACGTGATGATGTCGACATTGGGCAGGCTGCGCAGTTTGTTTTGCAGCACCGCGTCTGCGCGCAGTTGCGAGTCAAATTCGACGAGCGTGACGTGGGAGACAATACCTGCAAGGTCGATGGCCGCTTCGACGCCGGAGTTGCCGCCACCGATAACGGCAGTGCGCTTGCCCTTGTACAACGGACCATCGCAATGTGGGCAATATGCCACGCCCTTGTTGCGATATTCTTCTTCGCCGGGAACGCCCATTTGCCGCCAACGCGCACCGGTCGACAATATGATCGTCCGTGCCTTTAGCGTTGCACCGCTCGCGAGCTTCACTTCATGCAGGCCGCCTTCGGCAGCAGGGATAAGCTCCGTCGCGGCCTGAAGGTTCATGATGTCAACGTCATATTCGCGCACATGCTGTTCCAATTGCGCCGCCAGTTTTGGCCCTTCGGTGTGCTGGATCGAAATGAAGTTCTCGATGCCCATCGTATCGAGCACCTGACCACCAAAACGTTCAGCGACAACGCCGGTGCGGATACCCTTGCGTGCCGCATAAATCGCGGCTGCTGCGCCGGCCGGACCGCCGCCGACGACCAAGACTTCAAACGGGCCCTTGGCTGCGATCTTTTCCGCAGCGCGGGCAACGGTGCCGGTGTCGAGCTTGGCCATGATCTGCGCAAGGTCCATCCGGCCTTGGCCAAAGGGTTCACCATTCAGGTAAATGGCAGGGACGGCCATGACCTTGCGGGTCTCAACTTCGTCGCGGAACATCGCGCCATCGATTGCCACATGGCTGACGC
>CAZCXQ010000393.1:0-1256 GCA_964502655.1 uncultured Sphingorhabdus sp. | reverse complement strand
CGCGGGTATATTCCTTGCCGCTGTCGCGCTTTTTCTTGTAATCCTGCGCTTTAATCCATGTCTGACGGTTGACGGCGATGTTGCCCATACGGGTGGAGGGCATGCGCCCCTTGCTGCCATACACGCGCTTCGGATTTTCGCCGCAGGCCATTTTCATACCGTATGGCGCGCCCGGGAACTTCATGCCCTGCACCGTGCGTGCGTAGACATTCTTCAGCACCACAGATCGGCCACCCATCAGGTTGGCCGATCCGGGCAAAATCTGCAGCGCGGTTATGCCACCATTGGTGAGTGCGCGGCTAAAGCCTGGATCCTGTGGCCATACGCTGTGCTCCGCCCAAACTTCGGGCGTAGTCGGCGATGTCGCTTCGTTACCGTCGCTATGGGCTTCCACAGATGGCGTAGGATAATCGCCGAGATGTGAATGAATATCGATGATGCCCGGCGTCACAAACTTGCCTGCGCCGTCCACAACCGCCACCCCTGAAGGTATAACCGTGTCCGGCCCGCCGACGCTGCTGATCTTGCCATCCGACATAAATACGACGCCGTTTTCAATTTTGCCGCCTTCGCCATCATAAATGGTCACATTACGGATCGCCGTGGCTACGCCGGGATACGCCTTATATGTCGAAGGAAACGGCGCAGGTGCCTTTTCAGCCGGATTTGCAGCAGGCGCAGCCGACGCTGTTTTCGGGCCTTCCGCATTTGAACAGGCCATAAGAGCCAGCGGCAGCACAAGATATGCGCTGCGCAATGCATTAAACTTTGCCATCACTTAACTCCGTTTTGTGGGGCGAATGCCAGCGGCAGCGGCTTCGCCTGCGTCTGCGTCTGCCTAACCTTCAAGATTTCCGTCGTCACGTAGGGTGTCGAGGTGCATCAGTTTCTTGATAAGCGGCGAGATTACGACAACCGCAACACCGACGCCAATCGCGATCCAGCCGATTTGGCTATACACAGCCATAACGACTTCGCGGCCAGCACCTTCGCCGGATGCAGCTTCCGAACCCGTTGCAGAGGCGATGAGGCCCGCTGCGAAGTTGCCGGTCGCTGATGCAAAGAACCATGTGCCCATGATCAACGACGCAAGATGTGCAGGCGCGAGGCGGTTCATGGCGCTGAGGCCGACAGGCGACAGGCACAATTCGCCGGTCGTGTGGAACAGGTAGATGAGGAAAATGAACAGCACAGGAACCATGCTGTCCGCGCCTGCCGCTGCAGAGCCTGCGACCAGAACGAGGAAACCAATTCCG
>CAZCXQ010000392.1:0-1256 GCA_964502655.1 uncultured Sphingorhabdus sp. | reverse complement strand
GATAGCTCTCGCGGCGTTGTTGCGCCGCGTTTACTTCGCGGAATGCGTCATTCACTTCCGCCGGTGGGTCTGACTGACGGATCGAAATGCTCTGCACCAACACACCGGCGCGATATTCGTCCAATATCTGTTGCATGCGGCGGCGCACTTCTAATTCGATTGCGCCACGGCCCGGGCCAATGGCTTGGGTCAAATCAAAATTGGCAACGGCGGCGCGCATGGCGCTCTCCGCGACTTCCTTGACCGTGCCTTCAGGGCTGTCGAGTTGAAACAGGAACAATGAGGGGCTCTTGATCGACCAGCGGACGTCATAGGCCATATCGATGATACTCTGGTCTTTGGTCAGGACCAGATTTTCGCTGCTTGCCTTGGGCGAACCGATGGAGGTCGTCTGGATCTGCTTGGTATCGATTTTGGTGATATTCTCGATGGGTGAGGGCAGCGTGAAACGAATGCCGGGCTGCACTGTGCGGGCATATTTGCCAAGCTGGGTTACAACGCCTTCTTGTTCAGGGCCAATCCGGTGAACCGTTGACCAAGCCAGCCACAAGAGCAGAAAACCACCGACGATAAGCGGCCACCAGCTTTTGCCATCGGGCCGTTGCGGAATGCCACCAAAGCCACCGCCTTTGCGGCGCAGCAATTCTTCCAGTGATGGGCCACGGGGCCGCGATTGTTTCGCCGCACCTTCCGGGGTCGGGTCCCACGGATTAACCGGATCGGGCTTTGATCGGCCGCCTTTTGCGTTTGCATTACCGGATGTACCGGTGTCGTGGGAATCGTCTGAATCCCACGGTCCTTTGCCTTCTACCGCCAAAATTTGTGACCCCTGCTCGTCAATTTTTTTGCTCATAAAGTGTATGTAGTAGCGGTTTTTCAGAAAAACAGTGTCAATCCCGCAATTCTGAATCTATTCGACATGATATGCCAAATATTGAAGATTTTTCTCATATAATTTCTGCCGTTGCCGGCGCACGCGCGAGCGGTTTGAAAATCGTCGATGGCGCGGTTTCGCTTATGCTCGACGTGTCGGGATTGAACGCGGATGCGCGCGCGCAAATGGAGGCCGATGTTCGCAGCGCCGTTGAACGCGCAGGGGCGACGTCGGTTCGGATCATGTTGACGGCGGAGCGGATTACGCCGCGCTTGATCGCTGTGGCCAGCGGCAAAGGCGGCGTGGGTAAATCAACGCTGTCGACAAACCTTGCCATCGCCATGGCGCGGGCTGGCCGATCGGTCGGGCTGGTTGATGCTGA
>CAZCXQ010000391.1:0-1266 GCA_964502655.1 uncultured Sphingorhabdus sp. | reverse complement strand
AAGGGCTTGCAAGCGCCCGTGGTCATATTGGCGGACATTACGTCTGATCCCACCAAAAAGCCCGATCAGTCGGTTGAGCTGTTGATGGACGAGGGGCAACGCACGCCGTTGCTGCCCATTCGCAAAAGCGAGCAGTCAGGGCGTTTGCAAGACATCGTCGATATGCAGAAGACCCGCGAACTGCAGGAACATAAGCGGTTACTATATGTGGCGATAACGCGCGCGGAAGAGCGGCTGATTATGGCGGGGTCGTTGGGCATTAGCCGCAAGGGTGAGCCGCCTGCCGAAAGCTGGTGCGCCGCGATTGAAAAAGGCATGACGGCGCTCGGTTGCATTTGGGAAGATGATCCGCGCTGGGGCAGGGTGATGCGCCATGTGGGCGCGGAAGGCGCGTCGATGGTGGCGCCGGCAACTTCAGCGAAAAAGCAATCGCCTACGGTACCTCAGCCAGCCAGCCCCGAATGGCTATTCGCGCCTGCGCCTATTGAGCAGCGCCCACCGCGTCCTTTGGTGCCATCGCGGCTTGACGATGACGATTATGGCGATGCCCCTGCAAACGCAGCGATGCGCAAAGCCGCCAATCGCGGGAAGCTGATCCACGCTTTGTTTGAACGCATCACGGATAGCGAGTCGCTCAAAACTGCGGAACAATGGCTAGCAGTTCAGGCACGAAACGAGGATATCGATCCGGCCCAATTGTTGGCCGAAGTGAACGCCGTTATCAGCGATCCGGCTTGGGCGGCCTTTTTCGGTCCGCTGGCGCGCGCTGAGGTTCCGCTTGTGGCTGTTGTGGGCGAAACCGTTATCAATGGCCGCATCGACCGGCTGCTCGTCGAACCAGGATTGGTGCGCGCGGTCGATTTTAAAACGGGCCGTAGCGTTCCCGGCGATGCACATGTCGTCCCTGTTCCGCATGTGCGCCAAATGGCACATTATCACGCGGCGCTGCGGACGATTTTCCCCGATTGCAAAATTGAGGTCGCTTTGCTGTTTACGCACGCACCCCAGTTTATCACGCTTTCGGACGAGATATTGGCGCCTTATTATCCTGCCTCTTGATGGCAGAACAAAAACTATCTGCCTTGGTCCTTGTCAGCATTTGGCTGTGGGCATACATGGGTGGCAACAAAGGAGACAAACATGGCTACCAAATCCGTAGGCGATAATGATTTCGCATCAGAAGTACTGGCATCGGGCAAACCCGTATTGGTCGATTTTTGGGCCGAATGGTGTGGACCTTGTAAGTCATTAGCTCCAAAACTTGAA
>CAZCXQ010000390.1:0-1268 GCA_964502655.1 uncultured Sphingorhabdus sp. | reverse complement strand
GACCAGCTATGGCCCGCTCGACAATCCATTGCATCAGGCCTGGCTCGATGCCGCGCAACAGGCAGGCTATAGCCTGACCGAAGACTATAATGGCTATGCCCAAGAAGGCTTTGGCCGGATGGACATGACGGTGCGGAACGGCACGCGCTGTTCGGCGGCCAAGGCCTATCTGTATGAAGCCCGCAAGCGGCCCAATCTTCAGGTTATCGAACATGCGCTGGCGACACGCATCCTGTTCGAAGGCACGCGCGCTGTTGGGATCGAATATGAACAAGCGGGCAAAATGCACCAGCTGCACGCCGCACGCGAAGTCATCCTTTCGGGCGGTCCGATCAATTCGGTCCAGCTGCTTAAGCTCTCCGGCATCGGCCCTGCAGAAGAATTGCAACGCCACGGCATTACGGTGCGCGCAGACCGCCCCGGCGTTGGCGCAAATCTGCAGGATCATCTTGAATTTTATTTCCAGATGGCCTGCACCCAACCGATCACCCTTTACGGCAAAGCAAATCTTCTCGGCAAAGCCATGGTCGGCGCACAATGGCTATTCGGTCGGTCGGGAACAGGCGCGTCAAACCAGTTTGAAAGCTGCGGCTTCATCCGCAGCCGCGCCGGCATAAAATATCCGGATATCCAATATCATTTCTTTCCTATGGCGATCAATTATGACGGGTCGTCCCTTGCAACAGAACATGGGTTTCAGGCGCATGTCGGCCCGATGCGTTCAAAAAGCCGGGGCACGGTGACACTCAAAAGTGCCGACCCGCACGACAAGCCCAAAATCTTGTTCAACTATATGAGCCATCCCGACGATTGGGTGGACATGCGGGCCTGCGTGCGGCTGACGCGGGAAATTTTCCAGCAACCTGCTTTCGCCCCCTATCGCGGACGTGAAATTCAGCCCGGGGCGGACTGCGTCACCGATGAAGAGATTGACGCCTTCATTGCCGAACATGTCGAAAGCGCGCTTCACCCCAGCTGCACCTGCAAAATGGGCAGTCCGCGTGACCCAATGGCCGTGGTGGACCCCGAATTGCGTGTCATCGGTGTCCAAGGACTGCGCGTCGTCGACAGCGGGGTGATGCCGTCCATCACCACGGGCAACCTGAATGCGCCGACGATCATGATCGGTGAAAAGGGCGCCGATCATATCCTTGGGAAACCCATGCTCGCACCGTCCAATGCACCATTTTACGTCGCGCCAAATTGGGATGTTGCCCAAAGATGACACACACGATCATCGAGCCCGCACGCCAGATTGATGTAATCCG
>CAZCXQ010000389.1:0-1280 GCA_964502655.1 uncultured Sphingorhabdus sp. | reverse complement strand
TGGCGCGGCGCAACGCCACGCCGCCCACGCGCCATACGACGCGCGACGACCTCGACGCCTATTTCGACGCGCACGACCTGCCGCGCCATCCGCTGGAATCGCAAGGCTATCCTTCGATCGGCTGCTCGCCGTGCACATCGAAGGTCCAGCCGGGCGAAGACCCGCGCTCAGGTCGCTGGAAAGGCTGGGATAAGGTTGAGTGCGGGATACATACGGCAGTTACGCCGCTGGATGACAGCGCAAACGACCCGATCTTTTAACAGACGCGCGAATTTAATCCTTCTGGAAAAAATAGGCCTGAATGTCCGCGGCAATACGCGCTGGACGAAGAGTCACGGCGTCGATGCAGCACCAGCTTGATTTAACCTCAGCCAATACCTCTTCACCGCGCTTGATGACCGTTTCGTAAAACGACCGGGCACCCTGCACTTTTTCAAGAACAACGGAGGCGATGACGTCGTCGTCCAAAAATGCTGGTTTGCGGTACGTAATCTCATGCTTCAACGCGACCCACAGATATTTGGCAGCAGCCTCAGGCGGCGCAAGCTTGTGCCAATGCGCCAAGACTGCATCCTGCACCCAATTCAGATAGCGCGCGTTATTCACGTGCCCCATGAAATCGATGTCGGCAGGCAATACGCCTATATGATGAAGGTGGGAGAGCGCTTTTGTCATGAGATCTCTAATATAGCGCACATGGACGGCAATTACATCCCCGATGCGGGACAAAGCGGGACAAATACCCGCCAAATCGTGCAGAATATTTCCATGCTTCACTTGCGTGGCATTGGTGCCTATCCCACATCAATCAGGATGCACGAGGCCCCTAAAAAATTGTGGCGCGAAACCAATGCCTTCCGGTGGCTGATGCTTTGCCTTGGGTGGCTACTGGTGCTCGGCGCTCCGCTGCTCGGCCCGATCCCCGGTCCGGGACCGCTGATCATTTTACCCATTGGCCTTGCACTCATCCTGAAAAACTCGCTTTGGGCGAAAAAGCGTTACGCACGGCTGGCACGGAAGCATCCCGAATATGCACGATGGGCCAATTGGGCACTACGGCGGAGCAAGGTTACCCACCGCCCCGCGTTTCCGGATGTGAAAGGTGATTTCATGCACCTGTTCCGCCGCGACGACATAGACATGAAAATGCCCTGACCTGTGTTGACTTTTAGCCTTTCGGACCGTATCGGCCACTGCAACAGAAGCGGTCGCTGCGCAGATTCGGCGGCCCTTTTCATTTCAAGACGCAAAAAATTTAAGGATTATAGTCATGAAGCGCA
>CAZCXQ010000388.1:0-1284 GCA_964502655.1 uncultured Sphingorhabdus sp. | reverse complement strand
AGGAAGTTGATGTAGTGGCGCTCGGTAAACCACTCCATGAACTTGTAGGCCTCGTCGCGCATCGGTGTGTTTAGCAGAACCCATCCATCGGATGCATGGTTGACTGCCTGCGCCTTGCCCGCGCTGTCCGGGTACATGAAAAAACCGGTCTTGCCTGCCAAGTCGGGCGCGCGATCCTCCAGAACCTCCATCAGGCGACCGGCGTATGGGGCATGCGCGATTTGCCCGCCGGAATACTGGCCAAGCACGGTGCCAAACAGCGCTTGCGTCATGCCGGGCGGCATTGAGGGCTGCAGCTTCTTCATGAAATCGAGGTAGCGGATCATGCGGGGTTTCATGTCGGCGTTGTCGATCAACAGCTTGAAGTTATCGTCGAGCATCTTCAAGCCATCGGCCCACAGATAGCCGATCGACATCCACTGCGTGGCCGAATTCGCGCCCAGTGGATGGCCCACACCGAACTTCCCGCCTTCGGTGAGCGCCTTGCAGTTCTCGGCCATTTGCTCAAAGGTGGTTGGCACCTTCAGCCCTTTTTGCTGGTACAGGTCTTTACGGTAGTACATCCAGCAGAAGTTGTAATCGTACGGGTACCAGTAGTGCTCGCCCTTGACTGGGAACAGAATGCGCGGCCCCCACTTGGATTTTTCGATTAGCTTGGTCATCGGTACCAGCTTGCCGGCCTCAGCCAGTATCAGCATGTGGCCGGCAAAAGCCAGTGTTCCGATGTCGTAGGGAGTTCCGCTGGAGAGCGACGCCTGTAACTTGCTGTAGGCGTCGTCGGGCGGCACGGTGTCGACCACTACCTTGACACCGGTCTGTTTCTCGTACTCGGCTGCTGCCACACGCAAGGCCCGCACCGATTCCCGACTCGGTTCGGCGTTCAGAAAGCGAATGGTCTTGGTCTGGGCATGAACGGCCGGGGCACCGAGCGCCATCAGCGCCGCGCCGGTGGCGGCCGTCGTGATCACGCGCCGCCGCGAAAATGTGTCCGTGGTTGCGCTGGGGGGAATCAACGCCTTGCTGCTGTCTTGCTCTGCCATGTCTGTCTCCAGTTGGTTATGTAATTCTCGGCTTCCTCATTCGAGGGCTCTGAGGGGGATGCTCATTGCGGCGGCGACAGCAAGCTGCTGCCGTCTTCCGCGTCGAACAGGTGCATTTTTTGCGGCATCAAGGCGAGCCGGCATGGCATGCCGTGCGAAAAGCGGTCTTCGCGACCGGACAACACCCGCAGACTGCCACCGTGACCGGTGTCGCACACCAGCAATGTCTGCGCACCCAGCTGCT
>CAZCXQ010000387.1:0-1285 GCA_964502655.1 uncultured Sphingorhabdus sp. | reverse complement strand
TCCCAGAAATGGTGGAGCAAGCTAGGGCGCTGGCCGAAAAAGACCCACATCCCTTCTGGGCGATACGCATGCACCAGTCTCAATTGAATCGAGAGGCCCGCTATGGCCGGTAACGCCCTTGCATTGCTACCGCCTAAGGCATACGACCTATTGGCTGACCAGCCCGTTTCATCCAAAGGGCTATCGGAATCCGAGAAATCCAATATCGTGGTCAGCGCGGTGGCTGACACGGATGGCAGCAATCACGTTCTCTCCAGATTTGGTGATCCCATTTGGGACTTCAGGCCCTACTTTGAGCAATCCAACGTGGCCGATGGTCAGAAATACATTCCTTGGCCAGGGGATTGCTCACAGGAGTTGGTCGATGACTGCAAGGCTGTCCTGTATGCATGGTTCAAGCGAGGACTGCCAGGCTCGAAGCCTCCGGTGGCAATGGGTATCTGCCAGGCTGCCATTGCAGCAGCAATTCCGATGATGCGTTGGCTGACTGCACTGAACATCAAGGGATTCGACCAAGTGAAACCCATTCACGTCGCCAACTATGTTCATTACACGAAATCTCGACTTACACGCAATGCAAGTAGCGTCTACGACAGCTTGCGCATCCTGGACTTCTTATGGGTGTTTCGCAACGATACGTCATCCCCGCTTGCTGCATGCCCTTGGGGCGACAGCTCGCTGTGGCGGGTCAGTGGTTTGGCAAAACAAATTGGGCGAACTGAAACCGGGAAAACGCCCATCATCCCTCCTGATGTGCAAGCCAAGGTATTCAACTATTGTGAAGAGATTCTTGCAGCGGCACCGGGAATTCTGAACGAACGCGATGCCGGGAGGTTGGGGTTTAGAAATCCTGCGCTGGTCCGCATTCGAGATGCTGCGCTTTATGTCCTGTCGATAACCAGTGGCATGCGCAATGAGGAGGCGATCGGGGTCGAGGCCGGATCATGGCGCAGCGAAGTGAGAGACGGCGTTGAATTCCACTGGGTCGCCACCACCGAGCACAAGACGGGAAAAGGCAAGGTGGAGTTCTTGATACCCGAGCTCACGGTTAAAGTCTTGGATCTGATGTGGCGCTATGCAAAGCCACTTCAAGAAAAGCTAACTCTTGAAATTGCGGAGCTGGAGTGCAACCCCACACATCAGGACATGACGGACCGGATGGTGCGGTTGGCAAAAGCGAAGAGAGACGCCCAAAAGTTATTTCTTTGCACAAGCATGTCTGGGCAGAGCGCATCGACTGGCTATCACGTTGACGCGCTGTCCAATGCTGGATCGAAGGTCTCAT
>CAZCXQ010000386.1:0-1287 GCA_964502655.1 uncultured Sphingorhabdus sp. | reverse complement strand
CGTGCCGACCTTGGCCGTGACCGTGACGAGCAACGTCCAGACCGTTTCCAGGTTGGCCAGAAGTTCGACGCAATGATCACTGGCTTCGACCGTTCGAAAAAGCCAAACTTCTCCGTCAAGGCGCTTCAACTCGCTGAAGAGAAGCAAGCTGTTGAGCAATATGGTTCGTCGGACTCCGGCGCATCGCTTGGCGACATCTTGGGTGAAGCGCTTAAGGGCGTGAAGAAATAAGCTTCGGCTAATTCACATCTCCGATTTATCGGAACAAAAACCCGCCCTTTTCACGAAGGGCGGGTTTTTTGATGTTTCGACAAACAACATCGGTAACGCCGTTGTAATATCGGTAAATTTCTGGCACTTTGGAACCATTACCAACGTCAGACGCTTGAGAGGCTGCCTTGCAACTTCCGCGAGCCCGATGTGAAGGACATATGATGATCCGTTCAGAATTAATCAAAAAGCTGGAAGCTGAAAATCCCGAGTTGAAAACGGAAGAAATCGAGAAGATTTTGGATCTGTTTTTCGACCAGATCATACAACGTCTTGCCGACGGTGGACGTGTCGAACTGCGTGGCTTTGGCGCGTTTTCAACGCGCGACCGCAGCCCACGCAAGGGTCGCAACCCGCGCACCGGCGCCGCGGTTGATGTGCCTTCGAAGCGCGTACCTTATTTCAAACCCGGCAAGGAAGTGCGGGAGCGGCTTAACAAATAAGCCGGGGCTGCAAAGCCTCTTGACCATGCGCACGTAATGCTGTCTGCGCAATGTCATGCGGATGTGGCGGAATGGTAGACGCTACAGACTTAAAATCTGTTGTCCTTTTGGGCGTGCGGGTTCGAGTCCCGCCATCCGCACCACCTTTTTTTCCCGACGCGCGGCGTCCGCACCCCAGATATCTGCCACCCTACATAACCTAAACTCAGTTACGCGGCGCTTGCCTGCGGTAACTCAGCGCTTCTGCGATATGGATGCGGCCAACATCGCTCGACCCGGCAAGATCGGCAATCGTTCGGGCAACCCGCAAGATGCGCGTGTAACCGCGTGCGGATAGACGCATTGCCTCTGCCGCTTGCGCCAGCAATTTCTGGCCCGCCGCGTCAGGGCTGGCAAAGGCGGTCAGCGCGTCACCGTCTAAATCCGCATTGGTGCGCAGGCCAGTCCCCGCCAGACGCGCGCTTTGCACATGGCGCGCGGCATCGACGCGCGCCGCAACCTCCGCCGACCCTTCGCTGGGCGGCGGCAACACGAGGTCCGCGGCACTCACCGCCTGCACCTCCACATGCAGATC
>CAZCXQ010000385.1:0-1297 GCA_964502655.1 uncultured Sphingorhabdus sp. | reverse complement strand
TGCTTGGCCGCTCTTGCAACAAATGCCTCACGCGGGGTCATGCCGCTTGCTCCTGCGCAGCACCAGAGGGCCGCTTACCAAGCAAATGGCAAATGGCATAAGACAGCTCGGCGCGGTTGAGCGTGTAGAAATGGAAATCACGCACACCGCCCGCATATAATCGGCGGCACATTTCGGCCGCGACGGTGGCTGCGACCAGTTGCCGCGCCGGTGGATGGTCATCCAACCCTTCAAACAAGTGCGCCATCCACACGGGAATTGAAGTGCCGGTCATGGCGGACATACGGGTGATAGCCGCAAAATTTGAAACCGGCATGATGCCCGGCACGATTTCGGCATCGACACCTGCGGCAGCGACCGCGTCGCGGAAACGGAAGAATGTTTCGGGTTCAAAGAAAAATTGTGTGATCGCCCGGCTCGCGCCCGAATCCAGCTTGCGCTTCAGAAAGTCGATGTCGCTTGCCGCGGACAAGGCTTCGGGGTGCGTTTCGGGATAGGCACTTACCGATATCTCGAACGGGTGGAGCTTACGCAGTCCTTCGACCAATTCAGCGGCACTGGCATAGCCGTCGGGATGCGGAACAAATTTACCGTCCGTGCTGGGTGGATCTCCGCGCAGTGCAACGATGTGCCGGACGCCTGCTTCCCAATAGGCATTTGCAACGTCGGCAATTTCGCCCTTTGATGCTTCGACGCAGGTTAAATGTGCCGCAGCCGGAATATTGGTTTCGCGCGCGATGCGGGCGACGGTGTTGTGCGTCCGCTCACGCGTTGTCCCGCCGGCACCATAAGTGACCGAGACAAAGCGTGGGGCCAGCGGGGCCAGCGTTACCACCGAATCCCAAAGCTGCTCTTCCATCTTTTCGGTTTTGGGCGGGAAGAATTCAAAACTGATTTCGCAATCACCGGCAAGACCGGCAAAAAGAGGCGCGGCCAGCGCCCGGCTGGCTTCCTGCATCTGGTCGAACGGGAGAATCATGCAACAATCCTTAAGTTATTTTTTGGACGCGGGTTGGCGAACGACAGCTTTTGCCCCATCCACACTTTTACAATGAGTTCACCGGACTCAAGTGCGGCCTGATGCACCATCTGCAGGCCATGCGCCGAGAACGCATTCCGCATAAATTCATCGGTAAAGCCAAGCCGCGCATGCGCATGAACGGTGCGGAGTTCTTCATGGTCATGGGCGGCGAAGTCGACGATCATGAGTCGCCCATCTTGTGCGATGGTCCGGATGGCTTCGGCAATGACGGCCTCAGGGTCTTGGGCGTAATGCACCACTTGGTGAAAAATGACG
>CAZCXQ010000384.1:0-1297 GCA_964502655.1 uncultured Sphingorhabdus sp. | reverse complement strand
GACGCGACACTGCTCGCCATCCGCGACATGGAGCGGGCCGGCATCGATGTCATCACCGACGGCGAGATGCGGCGCGAGAGCTACTCGAACCATTTCGCGACCGCCCTGGAGGGCGTGGACAACGAGGCTCCCGCGGAGATCGTCAACAACCGCGGCCAGAAGACCGTGGTCCCGCGCGTCGTCGGCAAGATCCGCCTCAACGCCGCCCTCGCTCCATTGCAGCGGCAGCGTGGTCATCAACGCCAAGCTTGGTTTCGGGCCATCGGGCGCAGGCGGGGTAAAGGCATAGGCCAGCAGCGTCGACATGAGCAGCAGCAGAAGGGCGAGCAGCAGCAAAAGCGGGCGCCTTTTGCCGCCGAAATGCGCGCGCACGTTCGTCATAATGGTTATTGCGGTCGGCCGCGCGGTGGTGTGGCGCTCTTCGGCGTCGCCGCGCTTTCATCCTTGGCTACCGGGGTCACGCCCAATTCAGCCAAGGGCTCGTCCGGTGTTTCATCCTTCACTTCGGTTATGGGAGTCGCCTCCATTGCACCCGGCACCTGCGCACTATCGCTGACGCGATCAAGAACCATCGTCGCCAAGGTCACAAACAGGAGCACGACGACCAAGCCAACCACGCCGACCTGAATACGCTGAATTGCGGATTGCTTTTGCTCAACCAACTGCGATCTCCTGTAAACCGTCGAACGCGTTATCGCGCCGCACTGTCCATTTGCCAAGGCATGGGGTCAAGATTTTTGCTGCGCATCCATTCCGGATTGTAAATCGTCGACAGATACCGGAACCCCGTATCGCACAAGATCGTCGCGATACGCGCATTTGGGCCAAGCTGTTTACCCAAGGCGACCGCACCGGCAACGTTAATGCCGGACGACAGGCCAAGGCACAGCCCCTCCTCCGCCAACAAACGCCGGACCCATAGCATGCCCTCTTCGTCGGATATCCGGAACTGGGTATCAATCGGCGCGCCATCCAAATTGGCGGTGATGCGTCCCTGACCAATGCCCTCGGCAACCGACGTGCCTTCGGCGCTTAATTCGCCATTGGCATAATAGTTATACAATGATGCACCATGCGGGTCGGTCAAGGCGATGGTGACATTTTCATCTTTCGCCTTCAGGCCAAGTCCTACGCCAGCGATGGTGCCGCCGGTCCCTGCGGCGCAGGTGAAGCCATCAACCCGGCCCTCCATTTGCGCCCAGATTTCTTCGGCCGTGGTTTCGATATGCGCGCGGCGGTTGGCGATATTATCAAACTGGTTCGCCCACACCGCATTGTCGGTTTCCTTGGCCAAACG
>CAZCXQ010000383.1:0-1313 GCA_964502655.1 uncultured Sphingorhabdus sp. | reverse complement strand
GCGCGAACATCGGCATTGATACCGCGATTGGCGCGGTGCCATTTTTGGGTGATGCCTTTGACTTGGTATGGCGTTCAAATACGAAGAACCTGAAGATCATCCGCAAGCATCTGGACAAACATCATCCGTCCACGCGGATTATCGAACGTTAACGCCCGCGCCAGATTTTGACGTGCGCTGTGCGTGATGCCGCCCGGCTAAAGCTGGGGCATCTTCGCGGTTTGAATGTGCGGTCTAGGCAAATGCGTATTTCTTGAAGCCAGCCTTTCGGGCTGACCTTTACCGTCACCGAGTCCGCAGGCATGCCATCGTTCAATTCGGCAAATCTCTCGGCAATCGTCGCTGCGGTCAATGGCGTTCCGCGTTCCGGCTCGCGCGAAAGCCGCGCCATGTCGGGAAACTCAAGCGCATGGAACAGCAGCCGCGCCGCACCGAAATAGGCCTCCGGCGTTTTAGCGATGCAGCTGCCATGCTTGGCCCATTGGTGCTGCAGCAATTGCGGGGAAGGGCTAATGCAGATGTTGTTGCTAATGGTCTGCCGGGGCAGCACGCCCACCGGCCGGCAATATTGCGGATAATTTGGTCCTTTTGCTTCGGGCCACAGGCCGTGAAGGATGAAGCCGAAGTCGCCAATTGTCCCGGAACATTGGAACCGCATCGCCGGGTCACGTTCCCGCCCGCGGCAAAATTCGGGGCTCCAGCTTAATGCCAGAATATAGCCTGCAATCGCGGTGCGCCGGACCTGATTAGGTGACGGAAGCTCCAATGCTGGACGGGGCAGATAATGTGTGGGCTGGCACTGCCATGCTTGCGCCAGCGCAGGTGCTGGCGAAAGGCACGCGGCCGCGCCTAAAAGGACGAGGCCGCTAAGCCTGCGCAAAATCCAAACCGATATCCGCAGCGGGTGCGCTTTGCGTCAAGCGCCCGACCGAGATGCAGGTAACGCCGGTTTCCGCTTTGGCGCGAATGCTATCAAGCGTGACACCGCCCGACGCCTCTGTCGGCACGCGGCCCGCAATTAACGCAACTGCGGTGCGCAGCGTATCTGCATCCATATTGTCGAGCAGCAAATGGCTCGCGCCCGCCGCAAGCCCGGGTTCAATTTGCGCGATGCTATCGACCTCTAATATGATGCGTTCAACGCCTGCTTCGCGTGCGCGGCGTACCGCCTCTGCCACGCCGCCTGCGACCGCCACATGATTGTCTTTGATCATCGCGGCATCCCACAAGCCCATGCGGTGGTTCGTTGCCCCGCCCATGCGCGTGGCGTATTTTTCAAGCACGCGAAGCCCGGGAATGGTTTTGCGCGTGTC
>CAZCXQ010000382.1:0-1321 GCA_964502655.1 uncultured Sphingorhabdus sp. | reverse complement strand
CCATTTGAAGCTTGCGACACCACCAACGATCGGCACCTTGGTCTTGGGCAGAAAACCTGCCTCGCACTCCAGGTACAGAACACCACTGCGCGTTTCAATTGCAGGCATGCCTTCAGTTTCATAGACGGGCTGAATGAGCCTGACCGTGCAAGTGATAGTTTCACCTGCAGCGCAGACATTCGGCACGTCCAACTCCAACGAGGGCAGCACGGCGTTGTAGAGCGACACACGCGAGCGCACTTCAAGAAACTCGGCAAAGCCTTCGGGTGGCATGTTTTTCGGTGCGTACACCAGGACCGCCACCTCCTCGATCGAGCTGTCTTCAAAGGGCACGAAAAACAGCACCGTGCGTGGATGCAAGGGACGGCCCAGAAGGAAGGGATTTTTGTGCAAGTTCGTTTGCGGGAACACCGAATGCAAATGCCCCAGGTCCTCCCAGCCAAAGCGGGCCTCCAATGCCCAGTTGGTATGGATGCCCCAATGCTTGCCCAAGTCAATGTGCTGCTTGATGGCCGCCGGATCAAACACGAAGGGGCGTGAGCCATATTCCTTCTCATTAGTCTCCGGGTTGATGCGCCAAGGCGTCACCGTGATCGTCTGAGCTTGTACGTCCCGCTCGACGCGGTAACTGACAGGGAAAGCACCGAACGATTCGGCTGGAGACGGAATATTAAACAGGCGACCGCCAACGGTAGTTGAATTTGCCATCTTTCAACCCCTCAGCAATCGGTGCTGCAGTTGCAATTGCAGTTGCAATTGCAATTGGTTCGGCAATTGAAGGCAGTGGAGCCACAGTTGCAGTTGGAGTAGCTTCCGCAGTTACAGTTGCAATTGCAGGCTCGGTACCAGCGGTGGTACTCCGCGCCACCGATTTCGTCTTGCGCCAAGTAGTAGCCGTCATAGTTCAGACCAACGGAAGGGACGGCGTAGTTGGCATAACTCGTTCCACCGACTCCGTCGTACTGACCGCTGTTGGCGCAATAGTTAAACCCCAGGCCCCATGTCCACCAGTTCACATTGGGGGGAACCCAGTTGGCGTTGCTTGCGCAATTACCGTTGGGCAGATAGCCATTGCAGTTGCTGGCCCGATCGTCGTAGTACTGGCTCGAGCGCCCCATCTCTCCGATGTCTTGGCCGTCTCCCATTTTGTAGCCCGTGTTGCGAGCATCGTCACTCGTCACGCTGCTTTTGAAGAGCGCCCCGTTGGACATGGTGAGGGTTCCGGTCATGGTCCCACCGGCCTTGTCCAACTTGCCGTTGATTTCAGTCTGCAAGGCATCATCCAGCCCCGCTTTGGGGATGCGCGTAATCGCCATGATTT
>CAZCXQ010000381.1:0-1332 GCA_964502655.1 uncultured Sphingorhabdus sp. | reverse complement strand
GAACGCCCTGCTTGCGCGCTTGGCGCAGATAGGCGGCGTGGAGCGCGGCGACATCAATATCCGCGCAGGCCGCTTCCCACAGCCCCGTCGTCCATCCGCTGCGCAGACCGGGCACATGTCGTTCCAAATCCTCACGATCGCTGCGTTCAATATGCACACCGCTTGAGGCAAATTCCGCCAGCATCGCGTCCGCCAAAGGTTGCTGCTCTGCCGTGCCGATATGCAGCCCGCCGCGCGGGGACATTAATGGGCCGTCGTGAAAATCCTTGGGTGGGTTCGCCAGAAACGGACCCGACGCCGTGGTCAGCGGTTGAACATCTGGGCCACCATAGCATTCCACCCAAAACGCGGCGGACCGGCCCGTGGAATGATATCCCGGATGCGCCTCCGCCTCAATCAGGACAACCGACTGATAAGCGGACAGCTGCGCGGCAAGGCTTGCCCCGGCGATCCCCGCACCGATTATGGCAATGCTAAAATCGCTCATGGCCGTGGCGCGTGCTGGTCCAAAAAGGCGTCAATGCGTTGCAGGCACTGGTCGCGCACGCCGTCTGCCTCGCGCAGCAGCTCATGCGCGGCCTCTTTGCCGAAAATCAGCGTTTCGGCATGTGGCAGCCTTTTGCTGTCTGCGATCACGCGCTTTGTGCTGACCAATTGATCCGCCGTCGTCGCCAACAACAGAATTGGCGTTTGCACTGCCTCCAGCGCGCCGGGGCGTTCCAGCAAGCGGATCGACGCCATGGCGCGTTCCACCCAATGCCAGCTTGGCGGCCCAAGCTTCACCTCAGGACGCAGCGCCCACCACGCAACCTCGTCTTCATAGCGGTCGTCGTCATGCGTCAGCATTTTGCCGCGCATGCTCATCGGCGATAATGGCTTTTCACTGACTTTCCATGCGGCTTGTTTGCCCTTGCCCAATGCCACCATCAATTTGGCAACGGCATGATTAAGCGCAAGCGGCAAGCCGCCCGTTTGAATACCCAGCATCGGCGCGCTCAGTGCCACCGCGTCGGGATCAATCGCCTTTTCCACCAAGGCGCGCATCGCCAGTTGCCCGCCCATGCTGTGCGCGAGGACAACATGCGGCGCTGGCGTGTCGCGTTTCCATGCGTCCCAAAATGTGCGCAAATCGGAAATCCAAGTGGCGAAATCGTCGATATGGCCGACTTGCGGATCATCCAGCAACCGGCCCGAAGCACCCTGCCCGCGCCAGTCGATGGCGGTAACATGCCATCCGGCATCGGCATAATAAGCCAATGTTTCCAGATATTTTTCGTAATGATCGCCGCGACCGGGCAAGAATAACAAGGATCCACGCGGCGGGGTCGACGC
>CAZCXQ010000380.1:0-1340 GCA_964502655.1 uncultured Sphingorhabdus sp. | reverse complement strand
TCGGCAAGGAACAGCTCAAGGCAATCGATGAAGTTGGTGCCGTTGACGGGGTCACCGCCAATGCCGACCGCAGTGGTCTGGCCAAGGCCTTCCGCCGTGGTCTGGAACACAGCTTCATAAGTGAGCGTGCCTGACCGTGAGACGACGCCGACCGAGCCCGCGGAGAAAATGCTGCCGGGCATGATGCCGATCTTGCATTCATTGGGTGTCAGAACGCCAGGGCAGTTTGGTCCAATCAGACGCGATTTCGAGCCCGACAATGCGCGCTTTACCTTCACCATGTCGAGCACAGGAATGCCTTCGGTGATGCAAACGATCAACGGGATTTCCGCGTCGATGGCTTCAAGGATTGAATCGGCCGCAAAGGGTGGTGGCACATACACAACCGATGCATCCGCGCCTGTGACTTCTTTCGCCTCAAGCACCGTGTCAAACATCGGCAGGCCGATGTGCGTTGTTCCGCCCTTGCCGGGGGTAACACCGCCAACCATCTGCGTGCCATAAGCAAGCGCCTGCTCGGTATGGAATGTGCCGGTGGCACCCGTCATACCCTGCGTGATGACCTTGGTGTTTTTGTTGATAAGGATGCTCACATACGTCTCCTAAATTCGGGGGTTCGCTTAGTTCAGCGAGGAATCAATTGCCTTACATGCGACAAGCAGTTCTTTGACCGCATCGACGCTTATCGCAAGGTTACCCTTGGCTTCGTCATCAAGCGCGATTTCGACAACCTTTTCAACGCCGCCAGCACCAATGACGACGGGTACGCCGACATATAGATTGTCGACGCCATATTGGCCGGTCAGATGCACTGCCGCTGGAAGAACGCGCTTTTGGTCGTTCAAATAAGCTTCGGCCATCGCGATGCCGCTGGTTGCCGGCGCGTAGAACGCAGAGCCGGTTTTAAGCAGACCAACGATTTCACCGCCGCCGCTGCGTGTCCGCTGAACGATTGCGTCAATGCGTTCTTGGGTCGAAAAGCCCATTTTGATCAGGTCTGGAACCGGAATGCCCGATACGGTCGAATATTGAATGACGGGTACCATCGTGTCGCCATGACCACCAAGCACGAAGCTGGTGACGTCTTTTACCGACACATTGAATTCGTCCGCAAGGAAGTGGCTGAAACGTGCGGAATCGAGAACGCCTGCCATGCCGACAACCATGTGGTGCGGCAGGCCGGAGAATTCGCGCAGCGCCCATACCATCGCGTCGAGCGGGTTGGTGATGCAGATGACGAATGCGTTTGGCGCGTTCGCGGCAATGCCTTCGCCCACGGCCTTCATCACCTTCAGGTTGATGCCGAGCAAATCATCGCGGCTCATGCCGGGCTTGCGCGC
>CAZCXQ010000379.1:0-1346 GCA_964502655.1 uncultured Sphingorhabdus sp. | reverse complement strand
CGACGGCCGCAAGACCAACGTCCGTTTCCGTTCGGCCGAAAGCGTCGAAAAGGTCCGTCTTGACCAGAAAGACTTCCAGTTTTTGTATGCCGAGGGCGACAATCTGGTGTTCATGGACAAAGAAACCTATGATCAGGTAACGCTTCCGACGGACCTGTTGGGTGATGCTGCGGCATTCCTTCAGGACGGCATGGACGTTGTCATGGAAATGTATGACGACGAAGCATTGTCGGTTGCATTGCCAGACCAGATCGAAGCGACAATTGTCGAGGCTGACGCGGTTGTTAAAGGACAGACGGCGTCGTCAAGCTACAAGCCAGCGATCTTGGATAATGGTGTGCGCGTTATGGTGCCGCCATTTATCAGTGCGGGTACGCGCATTGTCGTCGACGTTTACGAACGGGAATATGTCCGGAAGGCCGACTAATGCCAGCGCTTACCGGTCTGTTGACCATCATGGAAAAAGCTGCCCGTAAGGCGGGTGGCAAATTGCGCCGGGACTTTGGCGAAATCGAACATTTGCAGGTTTCGCAAAAGGGACCGGCAGACTTTGTGTCGAAGGCGGACGAACGCGCAGAAGATACGATCTTCCGTGAACTGGAAATCGCGCGTCCCGACTGGGGCTTCCTGATGGAAGAAGGCGGCGAAATCGCGGGGGCAGAGGGCAAACCCCGCTTCATCGTCGACCCGCTTGATGGCACCAGCAACTTTCTGCACGGTATTCCGCATTTTGCGATTTCAATCGCGGTGCAGGATCCAAAGCCCGATGGTTCGGGTTGGGGCGATATATTTGCGGGCTTGGTCTATAACCCGATCACCGACGAAAGCTTTTGGGCAGAGCGCGGCAAGGGTGCCTGGCTTGGTAACCGCCGCCTTCGTGTGTCGGCCCGTCGCCAGCTGAACGAAGCGCTTATCTCCACAGGCACGCCGTATAAGGGCCATGGCGACTTTGACGAATGGGGCAAGATTTTTGCGGCCATCGGTCCATCGGTCGCCGGAGTTCGCCGCTTTGGTGCGGCCAGTCTCGATCTCGCATGGCTTGCCGCAGGGCGTTATGACGGCTTTTGGGAAAGCGGTTTATCGCCTTGGGACACGGCTGCAGGATGCTTGCTTGTGCGTGAAGCGGGCGGCTTTGTAACCGACTATCGCGGACGTAGCCCGCATATCGCGGACGCGCAGGTTTTGGCGGCAAATGACATCTTGCATAGTAAGCTGCACAAGCTGCTTGTTGGGGCGATAAAATAAAGCACTAAATTGGCCGAAAAAATGCCGAGTCTTGGCCTTGCGGGGCGAGATTCTTATGCCTAAAAGCGCCGCAACTTACGGGGTCCGGAAGCGAGTCTGAT
>CAZCXQ010000378.1:0-1367 GCA_964502655.1 uncultured Sphingorhabdus sp. | reverse complement strand
TAACACGTCGACGGGTACGGTTTATGCCTACAACGTTCAGGGTGTGTATGCTCCGATCGAAGATGTCCGTTTCCGCGCTGCATATGCAACGTCGGTTCGTGCACCAACGCAGGGCGACCTGTTCTCGACCGCTTCTGAGAACTTTGCGTTCATTAGCGATCCGTGCGATACGGTTTCGCCAGGGAGCACAGCGGCGGCAAACTGCTTGGCCGCTGGCGTTCCAGCCACTGCCAACGCAGCATTGGTAGCGGCTTGCGCAACCACCGCGTTCCCGGTTGCTTTGGGCGCGCCCTTCATCAACTGTACCGCACGTACAGCTTCGACCGGCTTCCTTTCGGGTGGTAACCCCACTCTGATCGAAGAAAAGGGCAAGAGCTTGACGTTGGGCGTTGTTGTTGAGCCAAGCTTCATCCCTGGCCTCAGCCTCACCGTCGACTATTACAAGATCAAGGTTGAAGACCTGATTGCCGCATTGAGCGCGCAGACAATCATCAACCTGTGCTACACCAACGCTTCGGGCATCAACAACCCGTTCTGCGCCACTGTGCAGCGTGATCCGTCGACCGGTCTGTTCGTTGAGCCTGCGGTGATTTCGGGTGGCGTTAACTTCGCATCACAGAAAACCAAGGGTATCGACTTTGACCTCGCGTATCGTAAGACCTTCGACAATGGTGATCGCTTCACCACGCGGCTTATCGCAACGCGCGTTCTGACGCTCGACAACTACACCGATCCAACCAACCCAGCGAACCCAAATCGTCAGTTGAGCGAATTGGGCGATCCAAAGTGGTCGGCAAGCTTCTCAGCAGGTTATGACTTCGGTGATTTCGATGTGCTATATGCTGCTCGTTATATTGGTAAGCAGACGATCGGCACGTTTGAAGCGCAGAACAGCTACTTCGGCCAGTGCCCTTTGACAGGCACGTTCCGTGGTCAAACCGGTATCAATGGTGGCACTTGCGATGCAGTGCTGGGTAACATTGTGAAGCTGGCTCCTGCCAACGCGGACCAATACCCACGGGTTTACTATCCAGACGTTCTGTATCACGACATTCGTGTCGGCTTTGACATCGGCAACGACTTCCGTTTCTATGCTGGTGTTAACAACCTGCTCGATAAGCAGCCGCCACTTGGCTTGCTTGGAACCGCCGGTGGCGATCCGTTTGACAGCTTCGGCCGTAACTTCTTCTTCGGAATCAATGCTGATTT
Organism: uncultured Sphingorhabdus sp.; assembly: GCA_964502655.1. Taxonomy (GTDB): domain Bacteria; phylum Pseudomonadota; class Alphaproteobacteria; order Sphingomonadales; family Sphingomonadaceae; genus Sphingorhabdus_B. Next base: position 158 of record CAZCXQ010000378.1, on the reverse strand, counting down.
CTAAGTCGAGGTATCTTCGAGACAAAAAGAAGGGCGCCCATGTGGCGCCCTTTTTTATTGGGTTAATCGTAATCCGCTAAAGCGGTCGAACCAACTATCGCCAAATGCGTTCAAAGCGCGTCCCCAAATTGGTGAGCAATTCATATTGCGATAGCCCG
>CAZCXQ010000377.1:0-1369 GCA_964502655.1 uncultured Sphingorhabdus sp. | reverse complement strand
GCAAAGTAGCGACCAGGCGCAATGTGCAGGTCAGCGTCATCCGCCGCGCCGCCAAGCTCCGTCTTATCCGTAAGCTCATCTTCAGGGCCATGATAATCGCTGCCCAGAAACTTTTGCATCAGCTCCAGATCGGCGAACGAGCCACCGACCATGAGCGCGGGCACGCCCTTTTGCGCGAGTGCCCAACCGTCCTGCCTTTGGATAAACGCATTTGCATCGGTCGAACTTTCAATCGCTCGGCCCGTCTTTTTCGCCACCGCCTCAACCGTTGCATCCAATGGAGTGGTTCCGCGACCGATGATGGCGACCTTTGACCCGCGCGGCGCAATCGCAATTGTATCGACATTTAGGGAAATCACGATCTGATCAAGCGGCAAAGCGGGCTTTTCGGCGAACGCATAAGCACCCAATAGGCCGCTCTCTTCCGCAGTCGTCGCTACAAAATAAATATCGCGATCATGCTTTTTCTTCGCCAAGCTTTCCGCGATTTCGTTCAGCACCGCAATTCCACTGGCATTGTCGACGGCACCGTTGCAAATCCGGTCGGGCGCACCCTCTGGCGCGCAAATACCCAAATGGTCCCAGTGCGCCATATATAACACAGCGCCACTGCCCTTTTTCCGACCCGCAATTTTGCCAACAACGTTAGAGCTGTTGAACCGGTAAATATCCGTGGTGACTTTGAAATCTGCGTCAATGCCAAGCGGCTCGCCCGCATAATCGCTTGCCTTGGCATGTGCGCGCAATTTGTCCCAATCTTGCCCGGCGGCGGTTATCATCGCGACCGCAAACTCGGCGCTCATCGCCCCTTCCAACGGCGCGCGCTTTTCGTGGCTCTCAAGTGCGATGGGACGCGACAGCAACAAACGCCGCAGCGAAGGCCAACTTCCCGGCCCGTCGCCGATGAAGATTACGGCCTCAGCCCCTGCCGCGATAAGCGCTTCGCGCCGCGCGCGGGGTGACTTCATATTGTTTGGCACATTTTCGGCGTCAAACAGCACAAGCGCGGCTTTTCCCGCAACATCTGCCGCAACCGAACCATCTGCTTTTACGCCTGCGCCGGTAAATATAAGCGGCAAATCATTGCGCGCATAATCCACCTGTTTACCAATCAGGATGATTTCTTCCGAAACGATGCGCAGTTTGCGGCCCTTGGCCGTAAATGCATATTCCGCACTGCCCTGCCCGCGCTGGATCAAGGGAACGGCATCAAACCAGCCGCCGTCTGTCGCCGCGGGTTTTAGTCCCGATCGCGCCCATTGCTCCGCAATATACTGAACCGTTTTTGCCTCGCCCTCGGTGCCGGGTTTACGGCCTTCAAACGCATCACTCGCCAAAATTTCGATATGTGCGCGCAGGTCCGCTTCGC
>CAZCXQ010000376.1:0-1376 GCA_964502655.1 uncultured Sphingorhabdus sp. | reverse complement strand
CCTCCCGTCTCTGGTGGCTGCACCTCCAGGCTCAGGGCGACTTTGCGGCCGTTGCTAAGGCTGGCGAAAATCGTGTGTTTGCCAGTTTGTGCAGGAGCCTGGACGTGCACTCTGGCGTAGCCCGTTTCGTCGGTGCTGAGAGTGAGTGGGTTGATTCCCGGTGGAGAGTCAGCATCGCCCGAGGTGAATGTCATTCCTTCCGGACCGCTGAAGGTCATCTCCTCATTGGCCATGGCAGTGAACCCAAGGCGCATGCCGCTTCCGCTCACCACCTCGCGGACCGCCTGCACGACGACTGGCTCGGGCAGGGGCTGGCTGGCGGTGGCAATTTGCGCGCCTCCCCGGCGCACGCGCAAGTAGGTGGTGTCCGGCACTCGGGGGTTGGAGCCGTTCTGATATTCCTCCAGGTTGGTCCACCCATCGTGGTCAGGGTCAATGCGTTTCATCCATTCCCACTGCAGCTGGCTCAATCCCCAGCTGTCGGCGTAGGTTTCAGGGTAAGAAATGACGACTCCTGACTCCTTGATGTTCATGAGTTCGGAACACTGCGCCTGCGTCAGCGCGGGATCAAGGACGAGATCGGCATCGCGGGCGTCGCTGAAGTTCAGGCTGAACTGATGCTCCCAGAGGTTGGGCAGGCCGTCGGCGTCATCGTCACGCAGGGCGGTGGCGGGGTTGTCGGCGAGACGCGGGTGGGTGCCGTGCTGATACTCCTCCAGATTGCTCCAGCCGTCGTGGTCGGGGTCAACGCGGGCGAGGATGGCGCGCTGGGCGGCGGTGAACCGGTCAGTGGCAAAGGACGTGCCTGGCGAGTAGTCGCTGAGGAAGCCGCTGGAGTCGCGCAAGGCAAGGAGCTGGGCCTGGATGCTGGCAGGCAGGTGGGGCAGCGGCGTGTCCCGATGATAGGCATGGTCCAGGGGGGATGTGGCAGCATCCAAAGCACTCGACTTGTTCAAGGCATGGGCGGGCTGGCCGTTTTGCGCCGCCTGGGTTTCCCAGGCGTCCGGCATGCCGTCTCCATCCACGTCTCCGATCAGGGTGCTCACCGTGGCGGAAAAAGTCACCTTGGTGGTCGTCTTGATGGCGGCGGAGGCTGTGACCGTCAGAGTTCCTGCCGTGTTCGGCGCCTTGACGCGGATCGTGGCTCGTCCATCGATCCCTGTGGTGGTCTGAAGGGTCTTGGGCCACCAGTCGTTCGCTGCGTCAGACCCGGAAAGCAGGACGAGATTGTTGTTCCGGCTCGTGGTCACCGTGAGGGCAATGCCGGGCTGGGGCGTGCCGTCCGCCCCTCGTGCCTCCAGCACCAGGGCCTGTGGAAGTTCCTGGTGGATTTTAACCACCTGGGGCGAGCCGCTGATGACGTGCAGGGTGAACGG
>CAZCXQ010000375.1:0-1377 GCA_964502655.1 uncultured Sphingorhabdus sp. | reverse complement strand
GAACACATGATTGCGAAAAATTTGTCAGCCAGTTGCAGCCTGACCCCGTTTTCACCCATTTTTCGAGCAAGCAGATTCAATTTTGATGCTCTCCTGCAACACAGGCAATACGAAGAAAGAATCCAATCCGATTGCAGGACGAGTTGCTAAGCGTCTTGAAAAAGAAGTCGAGGCCCCATCCGACTATGGTTGGATCGCCGAAGATGGACGATATGGCTCCGCTCCAGCAAAGCCGAAATCGAAGGAGCAAACTCTTGGTCAGGTAGAGCTTGATTACTCCAAGCCGAGCAAGATGAACATCTTTGACAAACAGGGTAAGCTCAACGGTGGAACACCCACGGAAGACGGCACCAAGCCGCAAAAGCCTTCCTTTTGGCAACGCGTAAAGAATGCCTTCAAAAAGAAACCACAAGAGTCATGAAGCCATCAATCTGTATTGTAGCCCTGTTGTTGGTCGGTATCAGTTCATGCATGAACTGCCGAGACGATGCGCCAGACTCTAGCCGCAGGCATGGCATGATTGATGGAGTTAAAAAAACTTCATCAGAACAGCAGAAGCTTATCGAACAGGCTAACCGAGGCGATGCCAAAGCTGCTTCTGCTTTAGGAGAGCACTTCTTCTTGGTGGAGAATGATTATGAAGCTGCGAGGCGCTGGTTCCGCAAGGCTGCTGAGCATGGCGGAGCCAAAGAGAAAGAGGTCTATCAGTCTTATCTCGACAGCATGAAGGAGTTCGATGAATCGGATAACTGAGCCTGACTGCGCCGCTCCCGTCATCAACTACTTCCCCAGTTCGTCGCGAAGCTCCTCGGCTCCGCATCGTTGCCAGCCGTGATGATGCTCCGCCCGCTCCCGCCCCTGCCGCAGGGGAGTGTGCTCCTGATCGTCGCAGCTCCGCACCCTCCAACGAACCGCCCGTCGAGTGCGGGTCGCCAAGCTCCCCGGCTCCGCACCCAAAGCGGTAACCACGACACAATGCGGAGTATAGTGCAGCAGGCCGCCACCCGGCCAAAGCGCCGGGACCCGGCGGCCTGCTGTGCGCTCGCGGAGCCTCGCCACTATACCCGCCATTGTGTGTAGTTACCTCCTTCCCGGTATCAGGCGGCTGCGTTCGTGCCTCACCTCCGCCGCAAGTGCTCAGGCCGCAAGGCCGCCAGGCGCCGCCCCCGCTGGTGCATGAGTCACGCCACGGCCAACCGCCCGAAGCCCCGCCCGTGTCATGCCTCATGCGGCCCACCACCCGGCGCAGCAGATGCCTACCCACGCGGCCCGTGGGGAAAAACGGGGTCAGTGTGCAAAAACTTGACAAATGATGGCGCAGCGATGAAGGCCTGCGCATGGCACGCAGCATCCGCATTCAATACGCCGGGGCGTATT
>CAZCXQ010000374.1:0-1391 GCA_964502655.1 uncultured Sphingorhabdus sp. | reverse complement strand
CGATCATCTTGGCCGTCTTCTTTTTGGGCGTCGACGCGGTATTCGCCGCAATCGTAAAGGGACTGCTTGCGCTAGCCGAAGGCTAAGCCGCGATCACTCGAAAGAGTTTTGGGGAAAAGAAGAGATATTATGGCACGCTGGTACATCATTCACGCTTATTCGGGTTTTGAAAACAAGGTCCGCGACCAGATCCTTGCTGAAGCCGAGCGTATTGGCCTCTCGCAGCTCGTAGAAGCTGTCGAGGTTCCGACCGAGCAAGTCACTGAAGTGCGCCGCGGCAAGAAGATCAAGGCCGAACGTAAGTTCTTCCCAGGTTATGTCCTTGCCAAGTTGAACATGAACGACGACGTTTATCACTTGGTCAAGAACACAGCCAAGGTAACGGGCTTTCTGGGCGCGGGTAACAAGCCGCAACCAATTAGCGAAGCCGAAGCTGCACGCATTTTGAACACGAAGCAGGAAATGGAAGCTGCGCCGAAGAAGCGCGTTTCGGTCGACTACGAAATCGGCGATCAGGTCAAGGTACTTGGCGGTCCATTCGCAAGCTTCAACGGTGCGGTCGAAGAACTCGACTTCGACAAGAACCGCGTGAAGGTATCGGTCAGCATCTTTGGCCGCGCGACACCGGTCGAACTGGATTTCGAAGAAGTCGAATTGATGAAGTGATGGCCTTCGCTGGCCATCTTTCTTCCCTATGACCTCGGCACTGTCGCCCGAACAGATACAGGCGCGCATTGAAAAGGCGAACGCGGCGCACAGCGCGATACGTGCTGAAAAGCTGGTTCGTGGCCTTGTCCGCCTGTTCGACTTTGACGCTGCTGACGAACCCGACGAATTCACTTTTCCGGCATTCTCTCGTGCATCGCGCGATCGCATTTTCGGCGGGCAGATTATCGCGCAAGCCATGATGGCCGCGGCGCGTACCGTGGACCCCGACAAACAAGTCCATTCGCTGCATGCCTATTTCTTGCGCGGTGGCAGCGAAGCCCTGCCGCTGCACTTTCGCGTCCACCGTGATTTTGATGGCCGCGCATTTTCCAACCGGCGCGTCGTCGTGCGGCAGGAAGGCAAGGTTATTTTCAACCTGACCGCGTCTTTCCAAAAGCCAGAAGCAGGCTTTTCGCATCAAGTACCGATGCCGGACCTGCTGCCACCCGAAAAATGCTGGGATTATTCGGAGGCCATGGCGCGCAATCCCGATATACCGGACAATATGCTTGAGCGCATGGCACATCCGCGGCCGTTTGAACTCCGCAGCTTTCGTCCTGCCGCCGATGCCAAGGCCACCAGCCATTATCAATGGTTCCGCTTGCGTGCGCCGATTGAGGGCGACCAGTTGATGCACCGCGCGCTTCTGTCATTTGCGTCCGATATGGGACTGCTGTCATCCG
>CAZCXQ010000373.1:0-1397 GCA_964502655.1 uncultured Sphingorhabdus sp. | reverse complement strand
GGTGATGAATTGGTCTTCACCTGGGGTACACACACGCACACCCACGTGCTGTCAGCGGGTCAGCCCGACACCTTGCTGTCGCTGGTATTGCCGGCCAGCTTCGTGAGCCAGGCCAACAATGGACCGGCTGCCGGTGAAAGCTTTGACCTGGCGGTCCGCATTGTGGACACCGGGGGCAACGCTTCGGCGACCAGTGGCTTGACCGGTAAGACGCTGGACACCTTGGTCGCGGCGCCCCTCATCACCTCGGCGTCGCTGGACACGGTCACCGCACTGGAAGCCAAAAGCAACGGGCTGTTTGAGGGCACAGGTGCCGAAGCCGGTGCCACTGTGGTGGTGGTGCTCACCAGTTCCACCACGGGCCAGGTGCGCCGCATGAGCACTCTGGCGGCCAACGACGGCAGCTACAGCTTTGTCCTCACGCCCTCGGATTACAAGGACCTGGGCGGCGCCAATGCCACCAGCACGATCGGCGTCTCGGTCACGCAGACCGACAAGGCGGGCAATACCTCGTCCGCCACCACCGGCTCTTTCCGCCTGGACTTGGCGTTGTCACCGCCCACGTTTTTTGACCTCACGGGTGACAACCTGGTCAGTCAGAGCGAGTCCTTGAGCAGCCAGAGCTTCAACGGAACGGGCTCACCGGGTGCAAGTGTCACGCTGAGTTTTTATGACGCTTCGGCCGCCCCAGGTTCGGCTGCCTTGCTGACCTTGACCGGCGTGAGCGTCAACGCTGCCGGGCAGTGGACACAGGTCTTGACATCTGAGCAGTTCAGCACGCTGGCGGGCGGCGCGACAGGCTCGCGCAGCGTTCGTGTCGAAGCCAGGCAGTCGCAAGGGGGCAGCGATTCGGATCTGTCCAGTCTGGTGTTTGCCGTGGACAAGGGCACACCCGTCATCAGCACCGTCACCCGTTTCGATGGCAACAGCGATGGTGCCAACAACGATGGGCTGGTGGTGCGCTTCACGGAGGTGGTTCAGTCGTCCAACCTCAAAAATATTTCCGCTTGGCTGTTGAACAACGGTCACAGCTTTGGCAAAGGTGCGCGTGTGGAGGCCATCGCAGAGGTGGCCGTCAATGGAACGTCGTACGCGCAGGAATTCCGGATTTACTGGGGCACCTCCGCCACGGTGGCCAGCAGCGACACGGTGACCTTGAGCCCTGCTTGGGTGGTCGATGTCGCAGGCAATACAGCCGCTGCATCTCAGGTGTTCACAGTCCCTTCCTTGGTGGTGCCGGTGGTGGCGACGCCGCCGGTCACCATCGGCTCGGACAACCGGATCAATGCGACCGAGTACGCGGCCACCACGTCCGTCGTGATGACGCATGCCGCGGCTGTGGGTGGCAGCCAAATGCGCGTTTACCTGGACGGTGTATTGATCCGTACCGTCGCCAT
>CAZCXQ010000372.1:0-1407 GCA_964502655.1 uncultured Sphingorhabdus sp. | reverse complement strand
ATATGGTGGCGACGTTGACGGTGTCAAAGGACGCCGAGCGCGTCTTGGCCAAATCCTTACCACCCGCATTCCCTTCATCCTCCCTGATTGAGGTTGGTGAGGTCACTGCGCAGATCACCAATTTGCTGAGCCAAATGGCGCAAGCCATCGCGGCGGCTGCCTCCATCGCGATATTGGCGGGCATTGCTGTTCTGGTCGGTGCCATCGCCGCTGCGCGCCATTCGCGCATCTATGACGCGGTGATTACCAAGATGCTGGGCGGTACACGCCGCCAGATATTGGGCGCGCAGGCGATGGAATATGGCATCTTGGCCGTGGTGCTCGGATTGCTCTCGCTCGCGCTTGGCATGGGGGCGGCATATTATGTCGTGGTGCACATCTTCGATTTCAGCTTCGCGCCCGATTATGGCATATTAATGCTGACATTGGTCGGTGGCGCTGGGCTGACATTCATACTCGGGATTATCGGCTCACTGCCGATATTGGCCGCGCGGCCATCGGAGGCGCTCAGGAGCCTTTAAATATTCACCGTAGAACTAAGGTTTTTTATCTGCAGCCAAATGCGTCGCCATAGGCGCCGACAATATCAACTGCGCCATATGGTACGCCAGCGTCGGCAGCAGCACCATACCAGCAATGGCCGGTGGGAATATCGTTGCGGCCAACGGCGCGCCAATGGCTATGCTTTTCTGCCCGCCTGAAAACAGCATCGTAATCCGGTCACCGCGCGGCAGTTTCATGACCCCGCCCAGCACCCACGCACCGCCAAAGCCGATGACAAGCATGATCGACAGCGCCACCGCCAGCCAAGCCAGTTCATCGCCGCGCACAATGTTCCAGATCCCCGCAACCACTGCGCCTGAAAACGCGACATAGACCGCAATCGCAATCGATATGCGGTCCATCCATGTCGCGAGCGATTTGTGCCCATCAACCCATGGCTTGAACCAACGCTGCATCATCTGGCCAAGTGCAAAGGGCAGCAGCAAGATCAACGCAATCCGTCCCACGGCTTCCCCCGACACGCTGCCTTCGCCCACATGCGCCAGCAAAGCGAACAGCACGGGCGAAAGGACCACACCGACAAGGTTAATCAACGCGGCAGCAACCACCGATGCGGCAACATTGCCTTTGGCCAATGCGCAATAGGCAGCGGCCGACTGCACCGTTGATGGCAAAATGCCGGTGAACAATATGCCGAGCGCCAGCGTGGCCGGAAGGACATTGTCGAAAATATGCGATAGCGCCAATCCAGCGGCGGACATTACCCCAAATACAAACAGGAAAATCGCACCCTGCAGCCGCCAATTGCGCACGCCGTTGACGACCTCTTGCCGCGGCAACCGGACACCATTCAGGAAAAAGAGCACGAAAATCGCCGCGGACGAGATCATGGCCGCAACATTG
>CAZCXQ010000371.1:0-1430 GCA_964502655.1 uncultured Sphingorhabdus sp. | reverse complement strand
CTGGCTTGCTTTACTTTATTGCTGTTTAGCGCGCCGTTTTTTGGAATGACGCCCACGATCATGCTCATCGCCGGTGTCATCGGCACCGATGTCGGCGCATATTTCGCAGGGCGGACATTAAGCGGACCAAAAATTGCGCCGCGCATTAGCCCGTCCAAAACATGGTCTGGTTTGCTGGGTGGCATGATTGGCGCTGGCTTGACCATGATCGCTATTCAGGCCGCGATTTACGCATTCAGGGGCGGCAACGCAGGCGATGGCGATGTTTACCTGACTTATGGCTGGCAGCGCCTTGCCTTGACCGGCGCTGCACTTGCCATTGTCGCGCAAATCGGTGATTTTTTCGAAAGCTGGATGAAAAGACGGGCAGGGGTAAAGGACTCTGGAGGGCTTATCCCGGGGCATGGTGGCTTGTTTGATCGGACCGACGGTTTGATTGCGGTCGCATTTGTCGCCGGGCTGATCACCATATCGCAAAGCGCAATGGGCAGTTAGCGATGACACGCAGCGTTTCGATATTCGGCGCCACTGGCTCTGTGGGGCTCTCCACCCTCGATCTCGTGCGTCAGCATCGTGATGCCTATCGCGTCGTTGCCCTAACCGCCAATGGCAGTGCTTCCGCGCTTGCAAAGCTTGCCATCGAATTTGGCGCAGAGCTGGCGGTGGTCGCTGATGAGGCTGCCTATCCCGCGCTGAAAGATGCGCTGCAAGGCACGGGCATCGAAGCAGCTGCAGGCGCGCAGGCGCTCGTCGAGGCGGCGCAGCGTGATGTCGACTGGACGATGGCATCAATCGTGGGCTGCGCTGGACTGCCGCCCACCATGGCCGCGATACAGGCGGGCAAAACCGTTGCGCTTGCCAATAAAGAAGCGCTGGTTTCGGCGGGCGCGCTGATGATGGCCGCGGTGCGGCGGTCCGGGGCATCGTTATTGCCCGTGGATAGCGAGCATAATGCGATTTTCCAGTGCCTTGCCGGAAGCAAGCTGGAACATGTGCGCAAAATCACGCTGACCGCAAGCGGCGGCCCGTTCCGGTCGTTCTCGCTTGACCAGATGCGTGAGGTTACACCTGCGCAGGCCGTCGCGCATCCAAATTGGGACATGGGCGCAAAGATAAGCGTCGATTCCGCGACGATGATGAACAAGGGCCTCGAACTGATTGAGGCATATCATCTGTTTCCCGTCGGGCTCGATAAGCTCGACATTTTGGTTCATCCGCAATCGGTCATCCATTCGATGGTGGAGTATGACGATTGTTCGACGCTGGCGCAGCTGGGTTCGCCGGACATGCGTATACCCATCGCCAGCGCGCTGGCATGGCCCGAACGCATCGCAACGAACTGCAAGCCGCTGGATCTTGCGACCATCGGCCAGCTGACGTTTGAGCAGCCCGACATCGTGCGCTTTCCCGCGCTCCGCTTGGCACGTGCG
>CAZCXQ010000370.1:0-1439 GCA_964502655.1 uncultured Sphingorhabdus sp. | reverse complement strand
GGCACACGAAAACCACCCACGCCTTCCACAAACCCAATGTCGCAAAGTCTCAGCGTCCGCTGCACGGTTGCGAGCAACGCTTCTGGCTCAATGGTGATGCCCTCGAGTTCGGCTGCGATATGAGGCGCGCAAGGTGTGCGCAGTTGTAAAGGCCCAACCTGGGCGTCGGTCAGTTCAATATTGGCAGCGGCGCGCAGGCGCAGTACGTCCTCGTTGACCCATCGGTTATTCACGATGTCCTGGCCCGCCGCCAGGGGTTTGACGGCTGCGCTGCGCATTCCAAGGCTACCCGCCAAATGGGTCAGCCCTGCTGTGATGGCGGTCTTTCCGATTTCCGTGTCGGTGCCTGTGACGAAAAATCCCTTCATGCACCCTCCATGCGTTGCACGGCTGCCTCTACGGCATCCAAAAGGCGGTCGATGTCGCTTGCAGTGTGTGTGGCGCACAAGGTAATGCGCAATCGCGCCTGCCCCACGGGAACCGTCGGCGGACGGATGCCGGGTACACGCAGGCCAGCCGTCTCCAGCTCCGATGACAGGATCATGGTGGCGTCGTTGGAGCCAACGATCAGCGGTTGCACGGGTGTGGATGAAAGGGTCAGTTGCCAACCCCAATGGGCATGGCGATCCAGCAATTCACCCAAGCCCTTGCGTAATTGGTGCTGCAGTGCCAACAGGTGTCTGCGGCGTTGTTGGCCAACATCTCCTTCAATGAGATCGAGACTGGCCAATAAGGCATGGCAGACCGCAGGCAAGGAGGCCGTGGTGAAGATGTAAGTGCGAGCCGCCTGCATCAAATAGGCGATGACACGTTCGTGGGCGGCGACAAAAGCCCCTGACAAGCCAGCCGCCTTGCCCAGGGTGCCGACCAGAATGATGCGCTCACTGCACAGGCCAAAGTGCTCCAGTGCACCACGTCCACGCTCCCCCAGCACGCCAAAGCCGTGCGCATCGTCGAGGACCAGCCACGCATCGTGCTCCTGTGCCAATTGCAGCAACTCCGGCAAGGGGCCCATGTCCCCGTCCATGCTGAAAATGGTGTCGCTGACGATGAGTTTGATTTTCGCCGTGCTGGACGCCAGAAGCTTGCGCAGCTCGGCCACATTGGCGTGGGCATAGCGCTGAACGGGTGCCTTGGCCAGGCGCATGCCGTCGATCAGGGATGCGTGGTTGAGTTCGTCCGAGAAAAATTCGGCTTCGGAATCCCCCAAAGCCGAGGTAACCGCCAGATTGGCCATATAGCCGGTGCTGAAGCTCAACACACGCGCCTGTGGAATGTGAGGCGCAAACCAGCTGGCCAGCCTGTCTTCGAGGCGCTCGTGCGCCAGCGTGTGGCCGCTGATCAGGTGTGAGGCGCCCGAGCCACCAGCCCAAATTTGCGCGCCTTCCGCCAAAGCCTCGGCAATGCGCGGGTGGGATGCCAGCCCAAGATAGTCGTTT
>CAZCXQ010000369.1:0-1443 GCA_964502655.1 uncultured Sphingorhabdus sp. | reverse complement strand
ACAGGCCATTCTCTGCCCGTCGTGCACCGACAGCTTGCAAGGCTATCACCGCGTCCGGATTGGGGCACAGGCGCGGGCATTGGAAAACCAGATTTTCGTGGCGCAGGCACCGACCGTTGGCATGGCGCCATGGTCGCCGGCGCTGGACGAAAATTATGGTGCGGCAGGGCTGTTCGTTCCGCCAGATGGGGACAGTCCGGACGACGGCGTTGTGGCGATTGGGACCGAAGGGCAGGGGGCATGGGTCATCGCAGACGCTGATCTGGCGCGCGTGAACCGCTGGCGCACCGAAGGGGCCGTTCGTCCCTTTGCGCATTGGCCCGAACAATATTGCGGCGCACTTGCCAGCGACCTGCCGGTGGAAGTTGTGCCGCTGGATTAACTGTTCGCAAAAACGGGCGGAGCGGTTAGTGGGATTCCTATGCCACAAAATGCCGCCTTACCACGCCTGCACCTTCTGCTCGCGATTGCAGTGATGGCGGTGTGGGGAACGAATTTCGTCGTCATCAAATTGGCGCTGGCCCATTTGCCGCCTTTGTGGCTTGCGACGCTGCGTTTTACGTGCGCATTTTTGCCAGCGGCATTTTTCCTAAAACGGCCTGCGGTGCCTTTGTCCAATCTTGCGGCCTACGGCGTATTGATCGGGGCGGGGCAGTTCGGCTTGCTGTTTTTGGCGATGAAAGGCGATATCACGCCGGGCCTCGCCTCGCTGGTCGTCCAGATCCAGGTCTTCTTTACCATTGCCCTATCCATGCGCCTGACGGGGGAGAGGGTGCGCAGTTTCCAATGGGCTGCACTTGTGTTAGCGACAAGCGGGCTGGCCGTCATTCTAACCCATTCGGACGGCAGTGCGACGCCATTGGGATTGATGCTCGTCGTAACGGCGGCCTTTTGCTGGTCGAGTGGCAATATGGTCTCGCGCGCGGCGGGTAAGGTCGACATGCTTGCTTATGTGGTCTGGGCCAGCATCTTTGCCGTGCCGCCACTGTTGATCTTCGCCTTGTTATTTGAAGGCCCGTCGGCCTTGATTACGGGCGTGCATGCAGCAACAGCGACGACCTGGGCCGCGGTGGTCTGGCAAGCGGTTGGCAACACGATGTTCGGCTACGGGATTTGGGGATGGCTTTTGGCGCGGCATCCTGCGGCCACTGTTGCACCTATGGCGTTGCTGGTGCCGATATTCGGGATGGGGGCGTCCGCATTGTTCTTGAACGAGCCATTACAGAGTTGGAAGTTGCTCGCCGCTGCGCTTGTCATGGGCGGATTGGCGTTAAGCCTTTTATGGCCGAGATTTTTTCAACCTATTTCGAAAATCGAATAGTCCGGACCCGCGGCGGTTTGTTCGCCGGTACCGACGGCGATGACATTGTTAAGCCAGCTATAGCGGCTATCCCCACATTCGAATTTTGCGATGATTGCCAGCGAATATTCGTGGCGCTCCAG
>CAZCXQ010000368.1:0-1464 GCA_964502655.1 uncultured Sphingorhabdus sp. | reverse complement strand
AGACTTTTTCCGACAGATAATCAGACAGCTTTTTCTTGGTGGCAGAGCTGACCAACACGCCGATCAGGTTGGTTTCGCCGGTCTTATACACCCACTTCGTTCCGGCGGGCGCTTCACGCGGCAAATTGCGCATATAGCTGACGGTAACGTCCATGCCCTTTTCGGGCTTATGCAGGTTGAACAATGCGACGTCGGATTTGGGATCGGCATAATCCTCATTCCACCGCACGCCCGACGTCATCGTCAGCAGCTGTGCAATGGTCACGTCATCATATGCAGAACCCTTAAGGTCGGGAATATAAGCCGAAACCATGTCGTCGACGCTTTTGATATAGCCGTCCTTGATGGCCGCGCCGACAAGCGTCGAGGTGAAGGACTTGGCGACGGAAAAGCTTGTCCACTTGCCCTTTGCGTCAAAATCGAGACCGTATTTTTCCATACGGATCTTGCCATCTTGGACAATGACGAGCCCAGCCGTGCGCTGCGCCTTCATATAGGCGTCGACATCCATATCAATGTTCAGCGGCTCGCCCTTGGGCATGGGATAAACCCTATCACCCGCTTTGATGATGTTCGATTTCGCCAATATGGGAATGCGGTCCAATGCGCGGAAACCGGCGTCGCGTTGCTCAACGCTCCAGAACAGCACGTTAGCGTCCGTCGGCAGGTGCGAGATGAGCGCTTTCATATCCTTGTCCGCGCTGGCCCAGAAACCGCCGGCCCCAGCCGCGATCACAAACATTATACCCAATATCCATTTTTTCATCTTGCTCCCCCAATGGTCATTTTTTGAGCGACGTTCATTCCGCCGTCCCTGAATCTACCTTCGCAATACATCAGATAATAGCGTGAACGCGAAATGAATTTATCGCCACATCCTTTGGTCCGCGTATCTCTTTAAAATACCCGACAGCAAAACATGGCATATTGCCGATAGCAGACATTGCGAAAGCCTTACCTGCGCCTTATGTATGTAATACACGCCGGTTAAACGGCTGAAATCTGGGCGACAGCCCGTTGGAGGAGCTCTTTCGATGCGTAATCAAGTTGTAAAATCTTTGCTATTAACCGCTGCGGCCCTCTCTCTTGCAAGCTGCGGTATCAACAGCGTTCCGACTGCTGAGGAAAATGCCAAGGCAAAGTGGGCCGACGTTCAGGCCGCGTTTCAAGAGCGCGCGAACCTTATTCCCAACCTGGCGAATGTCGTCAAAGGTGCAGCTGCGCAGGAAAACAAAACGTTGACCGAAGTCATCGCGGCGCGCGCGCGCGCGACATCACCAAATATTCAGGTCAATCCTGATGATCTTAGCGATCCCGCAAAAATGGCCGCTTTTCAGGCTGCGCAAAACCAATTGTCGGGTAGCCTCTCGCGCCTGCTCGTATCGGTTGAGCAATATCCGCAGTTGACGAGCCAAGAGGGCTATCTGAAATTGCAGGATCAGCTGGAAGGTCAGGAAAACCGCG
>CAZCXQ010000367.1:0-1466 GCA_964502655.1 uncultured Sphingorhabdus sp. | reverse complement strand
TCCAGAACTTCACGCCTTCCATGCCGTGCTGGTTGGTATCGCCAAAGGCAGAGCGTTTCCAGCCGCCAAAGCTGTGATAGGCAACGGGAACGGGGATCGGCACGTTAATGCCGACCATGCCGACATTGACGCGTGCGGCAAATTCACGGGCGGCGTGGCCATTGCGCGTAAAGATCGCAACGCCATTGCCATATTGGTGCTTCGACGGAAGCGCCAAGGCCTCTTCAAAGTTGGCCGCGCGGACGATCTGCAGCACTGGGCCGAAGATTTCTTCCTTATAGCTTTCCATGTCGGTCGTGACATGGTCGAACAAGGTTGGTCCAATGAAGTAGCCTTCTTCATGTCCCTGAAGCTTGAACCCGCGTCCATCAACAATCAGCTCGCCGCCTTCATCAACGCAGGTCTGGATCCAGCCTTCAACCTTTGCCTTATGCTGCGCGGTTACAACAGGACCATAATGCGCGTCGGCATCGGTCGAGATGCCGACGCGTAGTGCTTGTATCGCAGGAATGAGCTTCGCCTTCAGGCGCTCGGCCGTGTCGTCACCAACAGGCACCACGACAGGAAGCGCCATGCAGCGTTCACCGGCTGAACCAAAGGCAGCGCCAGCCAAATCATTGACGACTTGGTCGAGGTCTGCGTCGGGCATGACGATGCCATGGTTCTTTGCGCCGCCCATGGCCTGCACGCGCTTGCCGTTGGCAACGCCGCGGTTGTAGACATAATGCGCAATGTCGGACGAGCCGACGAAGCTAACCGCACCGATGGCGGGGTGGTCAAGAATGGCGTCGACCATTTCCTTGTCACCATGCACGACCTGGCAAATGCCTTCGGGCAATCCAGCCTCGATAAACAGTTCTGCCAACCGCACAGGAACACTGGGGTCACGCTCGCTTGGCTTGATGATGAACGCGTTGCCCGTCGCAATCGCGGGGCCACACATCCACAAGGGGATCATGCCGGGGAAGTTGAACGGGGTGATGCCTGCACCAACGCCGATAGGCTGACGCATCGAATATACATCAATGCCGGGGCCAGCGCCTTGGCTATATTCGCCCTTCAGTACATGCGGGATGCCGCAGCAAAATTCGATGACTTCCAACCCGCGCTGAATGTCGCCCTTGCTGTCGGCAATGACCTTGCCATGTTCGGACGAGAGCATATGCGCCAGATCGTCCATATTGGCCTCAACCAAGCGTTTGAATTCGAACATCACGCGTGCGCGGCGCTGCGGGTTGGTCGCCGCCCATGCCGGTTGCGCGGCCAATGCGGCCTGCACCGCACGTTCCAAAACAGCGGCATCGCCCAATGCAACGCGGGCCTGAACGCCGCCATTATTGGGATCCATGATATCGCCAAAACGCGATGCGCTGGTGCCCGCGCCACCGCTAATGAAATGATCGATTTGACGCATAGCTCTTCTCCTAATCTCGTGCGCCGCCAATGCCCGTGTCAGCCCATTAATG
>CAZCXQ010000366.1:0-1479 GCA_964502655.1 uncultured Sphingorhabdus sp. | reverse complement strand
ACCGAAGCCAACGAGACGTACTTCGCCACCGCTCTTCAGCGCGCCAGTGATTGCTTCAAAGGTCGCTTCTACTGCTTTACCAGCATCTGCCTTGGTCAGGCCGCTTGCTTCTGCAACTGCATTGACGAGATCTTGCTTGTTCATATTGGGAAACCCCCTCTCAAAAATTGTATGAAACTCAAAACATTGGTTAATTGAGTCGCGGCGTGAGCCGGTCGCGCGATAATGATGACATTGCGTGCACTGTCAAAGGAAAAATCCGCCCAAAACCGTCATTTTCTGTGAAAAACAGCAGGTTTTCCCCACAACATGCAACCAAAAGCGATATATCACCTCTTAATGAGTCACCGACGCCCCATTTTCGCCGCCAACTGCAGGCGGCAAGGCCGCAGCAAGTTCATCGGCTTCGGTCCATTCTACGGCCACCAAAGGCGACACCAACGCACGCGCTAGAACCTGATCCACATGGCTGACCGGAATGATTTCCAGACCGTCTTTTATGTTGGCTGGAATATCGGCGAGGTCCTTTTCGTTCTCCTGCGGAATGAGCACCGTCTTGATGCCACCCCGAAGTGCGGCGAGCAGTTTCTCTTTCAGTCCGCCAATTGGGAGCACGCGCCCGCGCAAGGTGACTTCACCCGTCATCGCGACATCGCGATGCACCGCAATGCCGGTCAGCGTCGAGACAATACATGTCACCATGCCAATACCCGCCGATGGGCCATCCTTGGGCACCGCACCCTCGGGAAGGTGGATGTGGACATCCTTGCGTCCAAATAGGCTCGGCTTAATGCCATAGCTCGGTGCGCGCGCCTTAACATAGCTCAAGGCAGCCTGAATAGACTCGCCCATCACTTCGCCCAGCTTGCCGGTGGTCTTAATCTGGCCCTTACCCGGGACAGTCACAGCCTCGATGGTGAGCAGTTCGCCGCCAACTTCGGTCCAAGCAAGGCCCGTAACCGCACCAATCTGGTTTTCTTCCTCGCCCATATCGTGGCGATATTTACGGACGCCCGAAAAATCTGCGAGATTTTCAGGCGTAATGGCAATGCTGGTGGCTTTGCCTTCCAAGATGCGGCGCAGCGCTTTACGTGCCAGCTTTGCGACTTCCCGCTCAAGCGTACGCACACCGGCTTCGCGCGTATAATAGCGGATCAGATCACGCAGAGCATCGTCGCTGACCGAGAATTCTTGCGGCTTCAGCCCATGGGCTTCGACTTGCTTGTCGAGCAAATGTCGCTTCGCAATCTCCAGCTTCTCGTCTTCGGTATAGCCTTCCAACCGGATGATTTCCATGCGGTCCAAAAGCGCCTGTGGCAAATTAAGGCTGTTCGCCGTTGTCACAAACATCACGTCGGACAGGTCCAAATCGATTTCGAGATAATGGTCGTTGAACTTATTATTCTGTTCCGGATCGAGAACCTCAAGCAATGCAGACGCAGGATCACCACGGAAATCCTGACCAAGCTTGTCGATTTC
>CAZCXQ010000365.1:0-1495 GCA_964502655.1 uncultured Sphingorhabdus sp. | reverse complement strand
GATGTCGAGGACGATTGCCTTGACGGTTTCGCCCTTGCGGTGAAGATGCAATGCTTCTTCGCCGGTGATGCCCCATGCGATGTCGGACATGTGGACCATGCCGTCAACGTCGCCGTCGAGGCCAATGAACAGACCAAATTCGGTCGCATTCTTGACTTCGCCTTCAACGGTCGAACCCACTGGGAACTTGTCAGCAAACGATGCCCATGGATTGTCGTGCGCTTGCTTGAGACCAAGCGAAATGCGGCGCTTTTCCATGTCGATGTCGAGAACGACAACGTCGACTTCTTGGCTTGTCGAAACGATTTTGCCAGGGTGAACGTTCTTCTTTGTCCATGACATTTCCGAAACGTGGACCAAGCCTTCGATACCGGCTTCGAGTTCGATGAACGCACCGTACTCGGTGATGTTCGTGACTGCGCCCTTGAGCTTTGTGCCCACTGGATATTTTGCAACCGCTGCATCCCAAGGATCGCTTTCCAGCTGCTTCATGCCAAGGCTGATGCGCTGTGTGTCCTTGTTGATACGAACGATCTGAACCTTAACGGTGTCACCAATGTTGATGACTTCGCTTGGGTGGTTGATACGCTTGTAGCTGATGTCGGTGACGTGCAGCAGGCCGTCGATGCCGCCCAAGTCAACGAATGCACCATAATCGGTGATGTTCTTGACAACGCCGTCGATGATCTGACCTTCAGCGAGGTTCTGGATAAGGCCAGTGCGTTGTTCTGCACGTGTCTCTTCCAAAATGGCGCGACGCGAAACAACGATGTTGCCACGCTTGCGGTCCATTTTCAGGATGACGAATGGCTGCGCGATATCCATCAATGGACCAACGTCGCGCACAGGGCGAACGTCGACTTGGCTGCCGGGCAAGAATGCGACTGCGCCGCCGAGGTCAACGGTGAAACCACCCTTTACGCGGCCGAAGATAACGCCATCGACGCGGTTGCCAGCATCGAATTCGCCTTCAAGAACGTCCCACGCAGCTTCGCGGCGGGCACGGTCACGGCTAAGCATGGCTTCGCCGTTCATATTTTCTACGCGGTCAACGAAGACTTCAACTTCGTCGCCAACCTTCAGGTCGGCTTTTTGGCCGGGCATAGCGAATTCACGCAGCGCCACACGGCCTTCGGATTTGAGACCCACATCGATGACAGCATGGTCATTGTCGATTGCGGTTACGGTGCCTTTTACGACGCGGCCTTCAAAGCCACCGTCTGCGCCACCAAGTGATTCGTCGAGAAGTGCCGCGAAATCGTCGCGGGTCGGGTTTGGCGAAGTTGCCATAGGTTAGAGTTTCCTTACGTACTTTTTATCCGGCCAGTCGGTTGGTTCCGACGGTCTTTGACCAGAGATGCCCTATTGCCCGAATAGCAATAAAGCGTTCGTTTTAAGCGCGTTACAAAAGCATTTATCCGTCATGCTGAATTTATTTCAGCATCCATCGTGCCACACAGACCATAAGGTGTAGAGGCGAAATAGACCCTGAAAC
>CAZCXQ010000364.1:0-1510 GCA_964502655.1 uncultured Sphingorhabdus sp. | reverse complement strand
GGCCGCGTGGTGGACGAATGGAAGCTCCGGCCTCATGCCGCCGACAACCACTGGCTGGACGGCTTGGCCGGATGCGCGGTGGCCGCGTCGATTCTGGGCGTGGGACTCTTGGGTGGATCCGAAACACACCGGTCCAAGGTGCGCATCAAGCTCTCCGAGCTCAAGCGGCGCAGCCGTATCTGAGATTCTCGAAAAATCTTTTCACGCTTGTAACACCAGCATGCGCGTGACGTTCCCGGAAAATTTGCGCTACGGGCCGTGTTTCCCATCGCAGCGACCGGCAATACATCTATAGAGGCCTGCATCAAAATGCCGCGCTTCAAAAGCAAGCAGAGGCCAACCGGAAAAAGCTGATCGAGGCGCAAGCGCTGCGCGTCGAAAACGCGCGGTTGCGCGGATTGCTAAAATTGTCCGAGGACGGCGAGAGCCAAGTCGCCGTGGGCCGCCTGATCAGCTCAACCGCATCCAGCACGCGGCGCGTGGCCACATTGTCCATCGGCCGCAACTTTGGCGTGGAGCGCGCGCAACCTGTGCGCGGTCCTTCCGGATTGATTGGCCGCATTATCGAAACTGGCCCGACAACGGCACGTATTCTTCTCGTCACAGACGCTGAAAATCTGGTCCCAGTCATGCGCGCCAGCGATGGCCTTCCGGCGTTCTCGGCGGGCCTTGGCAATGGCACAGTGCTGATCAAGCCGTTGAACTTGGGCGAAAGTCCGTTCAAGGTCGGCGACGTCATTGTGACGTCGGGCAATGGCGGGCTGTATCCGCCCAATATTCCGTTCGCGCGCGTCATCAAAAAAACCAGCGATGGTGCGTTGGCGATACCCTATGCCGACCCCGGAAACACACCTTATGCCATGGTGATGCGACCGTATCAGGGCGAAGCACGCGCGGCCCAGCAGGCGGCGGCCCCTGACGGTGAAACCAAGGAAGTTGCGGAATGAAAATTCCGGTGACGACCATTCGCCTGCCCACCCGTCCGGCACGGGAATATGAATCCCGTTTTGACCGCGAACAATCGCTGCTCAAGATGCTGGCCATTCCGATTGCGTCGGTCGCTATTGCATCGATGATTACGGCGTTGCCAATATTCACCGAAGAACCGCTGTTGCCGCCACTTGGACTGTTGATGTTTTTAAGCTGGCGCCTGATGCGTCCCGGGCTTCTGCCCGTTTGGTCCGGCGTGCCATTTGGCTTGATGGATGATGTGTTCAGCGGCCAACCCTTTGGCAGCGCGGGATTGTTATGGTCCCTCGCTATGCTCAGCATCGAGATTATCGATGCGCGCGCTATCTGGCGCGATCATCTTCAGGATTGGCTTATTGCGGCTATTGTTATCGCGGCTGTGCTGTTGGGTGGATTGTGGATTGCGGGCATGGCGCACGCCGCGCCTGAACCCGCTGTTTTGATTCCGCAGATCATATTGTCCATATTGCTATATCCGCTGGCCGTGCGAATATGCGCGCGTCTCGACAGCTGGCGATTGGCAACATGAAGGTCGAAAAAC
>CAZCXQ010000363.1:0-1536 GCA_964502655.1 uncultured Sphingorhabdus sp. | reverse complement strand
GCTGGATGCCCGGCGAATGGCGCGAGGACGGCCCCGGCAACCCCGTCTGGCTCGAACCCCAGTTCGCACGCGCCACCACCTCCACCTCGATCCTCCCCGCCTTCCGCCCGCCCCCGCGCCACAAGGCCCGCAACCTCGACCACTTCCGGCTCATCTGTCATGCGGAAGGGTTTGTCGAGGTCGTCAAACGGGGCATCAAAAACGGCTGCATTTAAGCGGCAGAAGCGAGCCGAGGCTGGCGGCACCAGCCGAGACAGACAGCGAGGCACGAGCTGCTCGCAGGGTGAAGGAGACGTGAGGCGGCGACTGAATCAAAGCAGGAAGAGCACCCCAGCGGCTCGCAACGATGCGGAGCCGAGGAGCTTCGCGACGAGCTGGGGAAGCGGGTTGTCTTATTCAAAACTCGACTGTGTAAAATGTAGATGATTGTCCACCAGCAACTTGATCATCTTTTCTCGAAGATCATTCCTGTCCTGAAATGGAAAGGGATCGTTTAAATCGTAACCCTTGGTCTCATCGTTCCAAAACTTAATTGGATAGAGAACTTTGAAATGAGCATTGTCTTCTAATCGACTGAGCGCTTGAAGCACTTGCTCAAAGCCTATGACTCCCGGTGACATAGCCTTGTCGTTAACCCACCAATTCAAAGTCTCAATGGAGCTGCCGCCATCCCATTTGATGATGGTAATGTCACTGCGCTTACAGCTCCCTAGAGCTAGCAAGATCAAGGCACATACGAATAGGTATCGAAAGCGTGAAATCATTGTCCGAGTCCTGTCATTGGGTATCGCCGCATGGTCTGAATGTCCGTTCGAGCATCCATCTCCGTTTTCGGCAATACATGACGGGGATTATCATGGCCCACCCATTCATTGCCGCCCAAGTAAAGGATGTTCTCTCCTACTGGGCCGACAAAATTACTGTCGGTCCCATACTCCCTCAGATAGCCCCAATCGCCGGGTATCCAATCATTAGTGTCTCGTGACGAGTCTCGTCTGCCTGTTCCCACTTCTGAACCTCTATCAGTGATTGTGTCTCCCTGATTCAACATGCCGACCTGGAGCGGGAATCCCGCAGCCTTCGAGCAATCGATGACACAGCTTGGGTCATTGAGAGTCGATTCGAGTGCCTCCTTATAGGTTTTACCAGCTTTGGGCACCAATCGTCCTTGAGAGTCCATAACCCCATCTTTTCCAAAAACTTGGGATTTTCTGCCCATCGAATACTGAGCTTTGATATTCTTGGCGGCGTTCACACCATCAACTCTCGCATTCACATGGCGCTCAAGATCTTTGAACGATTTGAAGCCAAACTCATGATCTGAGTTCGTCAATCCAGCCAAAATTTCGCCTGTCAAAGTACTGGTGTGTTTTGCACTTTTAGTCGGGCCGCCCGTGATCTTTTTTTCAGGGAAAAGCCAAGATTTATTATCCTTTTCAACTGACTGCCCGCTGACACCGTGTTTCTTCATATAGGATTCCACCTTTTGGACTTCACCACGGGGAACTTTGAGACTTAGCCCCTTCGGATCAAAAG
>CAZCXQ010000362.1:0-1560 GCA_964502655.1 uncultured Sphingorhabdus sp. | reverse complement strand
GGGCACCTTATGGCATGGAACAAGACGCAAGCTGGCTTTTGGGTTCAACCGGGCATGAAATTAGCGGCTGCTGCATTCAGGCATCGACCCGTGACTATGCCCGTTTTGGCTTGTTCGTTATGGGCGGTGCCAAGATAAACGGGCAGAGCATATGGCCGGATAACTGGATGGCATCTGCCACCGTTAAACAGGCCGACATCGGCATGGCTGGCAGGGGCTATGGCTATCAATGGTGGACCTATGATGACGGCAGCTATGCCGCCCAAGGTATTTTCGGGCAGGGCATCTTCATTGATCCCAAACGGAAGCTGATCATTGCGTCCAACAGCAATTGGCCCAAGGCGACCGATCCCGACACCGTGGGTGCAGGGCGTGAAGCGTTTTACAAGGCCGTCCAAGCTGCTGTCGACGCCGACGCGAAGAAGCGTTGAATGCGGTGTTATGTTGCGGTGCACAAAAATTGCGTTAAATCGCAATAAAATTGCGCCGCAACACGCGGAAAAAAGGGTCTTTTCTAAGTCCGATTAATAGTCCAGCATGTGCATGTTAACGATATGCTTCTGCTGGAGATTAATCATGGACTTTAAGACGTTTTTACACGCGGGCAGCAACCGCCGGGCCATGTTAAAAGGGATGGGCGTTGCCGCCGTTGGTTTCTCGCTGACCGGCGCGCTTGCAGGCTGCGGTGAGAAAGAAGCCAAGAAGCTTGCCAATGGCGAAGAGGCGAAGCTGAACTTCTACAATTGGGACACCTATATCGGTGAAACCACGTTGGAAGATTATAAGGACAGCGCTGGCGTTGACGTCAACATGACGCTGTTCGCCAGCAATGACGAACTGTTCGCTAAGCTGCGCGCCGGAAACCCGGGCTATGACGTCATCGTCCCATCCAAGGATTTTGTGGAGCGTATGGCCGCGGCCGATATGCTGATGCCGCTTGATCAGGCGCAAATTACGAACTTCAAAAATGTTGCCAAAGATTATCAGGATGTTCCCTATGATCCGGCCCGCAAATATTCGATGCCTTACACCTGGCTGGCGCTGGGCATTGGCTATCGCAAGTCCAAGGTGAAGGCTGTGCCAGACAGCTGGAAAGTGCTGTTCGATAGCGATGAATATAAAGGCCGCATCGCCGTGCTGTCCGAGGCGGGCGACATGTTCCGGCTGTACGGCAAATATATGGGCAAGTCGGTGAATGCCCTCACCGATGCCGATTTGAAGACCATCGAAGCCATGATGATCAAGCAAAAGCCGAACATCAAAGCTTTCCATGAAGACAATGGTCAGGACTTGTTGCTTAAGGGCGAAGTCGATCTGGTGCTTGAATATAATGGCGACATTGCGCAGGCGATGGTCGAAGATTCCGACATTGGCTTTGTCATCCCCAAAGAAGGCAGCCAGCTGAACTCCGACAATCTGTGCATTCCCAAGGGCGCGCCGCATCCGAAAAATGCCCACGCATTCATCAACTATTTGCTGGATGCCGAAGCCGGTAAGAAGATTACCGAAACGATTTTGTACCCAACGCCAAATGACGCCGCAAAGGCGCTGATGCCCGAT
>CAZCXQ010000361.1:0-1560 GCA_964502655.1 uncultured Sphingorhabdus sp. | reverse complement strand
CTTTTGTAGGCGGCGTGCAGGCAGCGATCGGCCTGACCGTTGCCGCGCGTATGTCCTATATCGCCGTGGCCGATAACGAGAAATATAAGCTGCTAGCCGAAAGCAACCGGGTCAACCTTACCATCATCCCGCCACGTCGCGGTTGGTTCGTTGACCGTTATGGCAAACCCATCGCAACCAATCGTGCGGATTTTCGTGTCGACATCATCCCCGACCGGCTCGTCAATAAAGAACAGACCGTCAAGACGCTGGCGGAGCTGCTGGCCTTGTCGACCGACGATGTGGACCGCATTCATCGCGAGTTGAAACTGGCACAGGGCTTTCAGCCCGTTCAAGTTGCAGACGGGCTCGATTATGAACGCTTCGCCGCGGTCAGCGTGCGCTTGCCCGACCTGCCCGGGGTCAGCCCGCGGCAGGGTTATTCGCGCTTTTACCCAAGCGGCGCGGCGGTCGGCCATCTCATCGGCTATGTGGGCACGGTATCGGCCGAAGAATATCAGAAGAACAAAAACCCGCTGCTGATTACCCCGGGGTTCAAGGTCGGCAAGGATGGCCTCGAAAAGACGCTGGAGGACCGCTTGCAGGGCGAACCCGGCGCAAAGCGCACCGAAGTCACTGCACGCGGCAAGATCGTCCGCGACTTGGCTACCCGGCCAGACATACCGGGGAAACCCGTTCAACTGACCATCGATATCGACCTGCACAATTATGCCGCCCGCCGACTGGGGCTGGAATCCGGTTCCGTGGTGATATTCGATTGCCTGACCGGCGACATACTGACGATGGCGTCCATGCCATGCTATGACCCCAACAGCTTTTCCGATGGCATTGGCCGCGTCGAATGGAAAATGCTGAATTCGGACGACCATATTCCGATGCTCAACAAAGCATTGCAGGGGCTGTATCCGCCGGGGTCGACAGTGAAACCCGCCGCTGCGCTTGCGATGCTGCATCATGGCGTCGATCCAGAAGAAACCGTTGTGTGTGGCGGGGGATACCGGCTGGGTAACCGCGTGTTCAAATGCCTCGGGCGTCACGGTCCGATGAACATGGCCAACGCGCTGATGAAAAGCTGCAACACCTATTTTTATGCGATGGGCCGCCGCATTGGCTATGACGCGATTGCACCATTTTCAAAGGCACTTGGTCTTGGGCAGGAGTTCCCCCTTCCCTTTCCGTCGCAACGATATGGTACCATTCCCGATAGCGCATGGAAGATGCGTAAATATGACCAAAAGTGGAGCGAATCTGACACGCTGAATGCGACCATTGGGCAGGGCTATGTTTCGGTTAGCCCATTCCAATTGGCCATAATGGCGGCGCGGATCGCATCGGGCCTGAACATTCAACCTGAAATCATCCTCAAAAAACGCCCGGCGCCGGGTAGGCTCAGCTTCCCCGAAGAACATTTGGCCGTCGTGCGCGAAGGCATGAACCGCGTCGTCAACGGCGATGGCACCGCCGTACGCAGCCGGCTGGACATTCCGGGCATCGCGATGGCCGGGAAAACCGGCACCGCGCAAGTGCGCCGCATTGCAGGATCACAGCGTGGGCAATCGG
>CAZCXQ010000360.1:0-1567 GCA_964502655.1 uncultured Sphingorhabdus sp. | reverse complement strand
CGAGCCCCCATGTCAAGCGTGGTGTCCGTCACCCGGGGAAACGGGGTCGGGTGCAACTCGTTGACAAAATCATGATTGGCATGAGTTCACGGCGTGCGCTCCTCCAGATGGTGATTCAGATATCTAGAGTTCGTCCTTGCCATGGCCATGGATGGAATGCGGAGGCTGCGGGCCATGCGTGGGTTTTCATCGCAACGCCCCCTTGTCAGGCCGGTGCACGCTGACCACGGTGTTCCTGGAGTCTTGGGCGGGCATTGGCTGCTGCGCCCTCGGTAGCCGCCATTCTTGGCGACTACCTACAAGCTCAGCCACGCGGGGTTGAGAGTGGCGAATCGGGAGTTGGCGGTGATTACGGTCGCTTTGGTCCAGATAGCTTGGCGAGTAGCCAGACGGTAGCCATTCCGATCACGAAAGCTGCGGGTATCCCAATCCCACATGCTGCGAGGAATGAAACAGCCCAAAGCTTCTTGACTGCAACTATACAGATAGCCGCCAAGATCATGAAGCCAGCGTTCACAACAATTGATCCCACATCCATAAAAATTATTCCTCTGTTGCATTGTAGAGCAGGTAACCTCCGCCTGCCCATGCTCCGGTAATACCTGCGGCCTTGCCAAGTTCACCTGCTCTCTGCCCCCAAGACGCGGCCCCCTGACGGTAGTAGTATTGACCAGCGGCCCCTTTCCACCACTGATACGGGTTCCAACTGAAGCTCGGTCCCCATGCGCGGCTAAACATGGCGCTCTCTGCTGATGTGAGGTTGTAGGTGGCCTCTAGCCCCCCTTTGTTGATGAGGCGCGGCGGGATGAGCTGCATATTCGTATTACCCCCCACCTTCCACGCCAATGGACCAAGTTCGTCCATCTGCTTCGACGTTGCCCAAAAAAGCCCTCCATTTCCCGGACCATCAACTAGGATTCCACTGGCATTTCGACGGGCCACACCGGCAGCAGAGCCGTGCCAGAAAAGTTCACCCCCCCCCTTTGCGGCCACCGGCACTCTAGCGGCAGTCAAGCCATAGTTCCCGACTTCAGTCGCCAATGGGCTCAAGGCAGCCTTTCTAGCAGCCCCCACCCCACTGCCAACAGCCATGAGGGAAAGTTCAATTGTGGTCTCCGTGACAAACCCCAGAACCGATGCGAACCCACGAGTGACAGCCATCCGCCGCTCCTCCGCAGACACCAGCCCCTCCTCGAACATCATCCTTTTAACATCCCGTGCGTTGCGCCCGTATGCCACTTCCGTTGCTATTGTCAGCGGATGCGTGCTGCCAACTTGTTCCGCCAGGCGGCTTGCCCTTGTGAACGGTATAAGTTCCTTGCGAATTCCAAATTGCGTTTCCCCCAGCGACTCTTCACGCATCACTCCGGCCGGAGTGTGCTCATTCATGCCGTACGCCCTTAAAAATCCCCGATTGATGCTGTCGGCAAGATCCAAGTCCCCAATCCGGGCAACCTCGTATGAATGATATATGTGTTCAGCGCGATTGATTTCCGTTTTGCGCTGCACCCGCCCCGTCGGGTCCACAAAGTTGACCGGATCCCCGCCCGCATAGTCGTAGAGGCTC
>CAZCXQ010000359.1:0-1569 GCA_964502655.1 uncultured Sphingorhabdus sp. | reverse complement strand
GCATCAAGCTCATCGGGTTCTAGGCCGGCGCAAATTGCACGGTTACGCACAACGCATTGGGAGCAGTCCTTCATAACCCAAGCTTAGCCCTCGCGTCGGCATCGGGCAAGCTCATGATGCCGTCTGGCCTATCGTGTGTGGGAGGATGGTAGCGAAGGAGGGACTTGAACCCCCGACCTATGGATTATGATTCCACCGCTCTAACCAGCTGAGCTACTTCGCCATCCAAGCGTGAATCCCAGCGTTTGCGGGGAAGCACGCGGCGCTATAAGCGTGGGGGTTGCATGGGTCAAGGGCTGCGAAACGTTATTCAGCCCCGAAATGCCCATCTGCCGATCTGTTCCCACGGACCGCCGCGATAATAATAGGCAGCGAGGCCGTAAATCGACAAGGATCGGGGCTGAAAATTGCTGGAAAGCCTATCGTAGAGCGCTTTTGCAATGGCGGGCTCGACCTTGTTCTGAACCGTGATGTGCAGCCGCGGGCGCGCTTGGTCCTGCGAAATCAGCAAGCCGCGAAAACCTTCCGCCAGCGCGTCGCGAATCGAGAGGAGCTCCGAGCTTTCAACGTGATAAGCCACGCCGCCACCCAGATTCATAAGGTCGCTTAAACGGGCCTTCGGCGCAGGGCATTCAGCCGCAAGAGCCGCCAAGCGGGCTTTGACCTCGGCAATATGGCTTGGCGGCAAATGATGGAACAGCGTGATATGCGCATCGACCATGTTGCGGTCGGCAGGATAATGCGCGCGCCGCAAACCATTGACCCACGCCTGATCCGCTTTGCCCATTTCGGCGGTGATGATGATGGGTGCGGTCACGACCGATGCCTCGCAGTTAAATGGACAAATAGCGCTTCGTCATCCTGAACTTGTTTCAGGATAACGCACAACCGTCGCATGTTATCCTGAAACAAGTTCAGGATGACGAACTATATTGCACGGACGGAAAGATGGCACAAAAAAGCCGCCCGGTCTTGCGACGGAGCGGCTTTTTGTTTTTTTAGGTGCGAAAGCTTACGCTTCGTCAGCCTCAGCCGACAAACCACCGGCAGCTTCAGCCGCAGCCTTGGCAGCAGCTTGCTCTTCGCGGCGTTTTGCGTTTGCAGCGGCTTCAGCTGCATCCGCAGCGTCGGCAGCAACTTCGGCTTCAACCTGTGCTTCAATGGCTTCCGCAGCGATCTCGGCCTGTTCAGCTTCGAACATCTGCTCAAGAACGTTGACGCCGTCCTTCTGCAGCTCGGCTTCGTCGTCCGAACGGGCCACATTGACCTGAACCGTAACCGAAACTTCGGGGTGCAGAACAACCTTAACGTCAAATACGCCAAGCGTTTTGATGGGGCGTTCGAGAACGATCATCGACTTGGTAACCTTGGCGTCCTGGGCAGCCAGACCGTCAACGATATCCTTAACCGAAACCGAACCATAAAGCTGGCCAGTTTGCGAAGCCGCACGGATCAGAACGATCTGCTTGCCTTCAACGCCGCCAGAAGCCTTTTGCGCTTCTTCACGACGGGTTGCGTTGTCGCTTTCAATTTTCGCGCGGTTGGCTTCGAAAACCTTGCGGTTTGCGT
>CAZCXQ010000358.1:0-1587 GCA_964502655.1 uncultured Sphingorhabdus sp. | reverse complement strand
TGATGTTGGCTCGCTGCGCGATCCACAAACGCTTGCCGAACGCACCAAGCCCGGCAAAGAAAATTGGCTGATCACGCTTGGCGTTTGCACCCATTTGGGTTGCGTGCCACTTGGTGCAGCAGCTGGTGAAGTTAAGGGTGAATATGGCGGCTATTTCTGCCCATGCCATGGTTCGCATTATGACACCGCCGCACGTATCCGGAAGGGTCCAGCGCCGCTGAACCTTGCTGTTCCGGAGTTCGCATTCATTTCTGACACAGTCGTTAAAATCGGTTGAGGAGCTAAAACGCGATGAGCTTCCCTTGGGCACAAGAATATAAACCGCAGGGTGCGGTGAGCAAATGGGTCGACGAACGTCTTCCTTTGCCACGCCTTGTATATAACGCGGTTGGCGCCGGATATCCGGTACCACGCAACCTCAATTACTTCTGGAACTTCGGCGTCCTTGCGGGCGTCGCTTTGGTGATCCAGATTGTGACCGGCATCGTGTTGGCCATGCATTATTATGCAAGTGTCGATGGCGCGTTCAACAGCGTTGAACATATCATGCGCGATGTGAACTCGGGCTGGTTTATTCGCTATGCGCACATGAACGGCGCAAGCTTCTTCTTCATCGTGGTCTATATCCATATTTTCCGCGGTCTTTTCTACGGCTCATATAAAGCACCGCGCGAAATGATCTGGTTGCTGGGCGTCACCATATTCTTGTTGATGATGGCGACTGCGTTCATGGGCTATGTGCTTCCATGGGGCCAAATGAGCTTCTGGGGTGCGCAGGTTATTACGGGCTTCTTCTCCGCCATTCCATTGGTGGGTGAACCGCTGCGTCAGCTGCTCTTGGGCGGTTTTGCGCCAGACCAAGCCGCATTGAACCGTTTCTTCTCGCTGCACTATTTGCTGCCGTTCATCATTGCTGGTGTCATCATCTTGCACATTTGGGCATTGCACATTCCAGGGTCGTCAAACCCAACGGGCGTAAGCGTAAAGAGTGAGCAAGACACAGTTCCATTCCACCCATATTACACCGCAAAAGACGGCTTCGGACTTGGGGTCTTCTTGATCTTCTTCGTCGCTGTCACCTTCTTTGCGCCAAATATGCTGGGCCATCCGGACAACTATATTCCGGCGAACCCGCTTTCGACGCCAGCGCACATCGTGCCTGAATGGTATTTCTTGCACTTCTACGCGATTTTGAAGGCGTTCACGGTCGACTTTGGCATTCCGTTCACCGGCATCATCCTCATCCCAGCAAAGTTGATGGGCGTGCTTGCGATGTTCGGTTCGATCTTGCTGTTGTTCTTCCTGCCTTGGTTGGACACGTCGCCCGTGCGTTCGGGGCATTATCGTCCATTGTTCCGCAAGTTCTTCTGGTATGGCTTGATCCCAAGCCTCGCCATCCTGACCTATTGCGGTGGCAAACCTCCATATACCCAGTGGGTTGTACTCAGCCAGCTTGCGGCAGCGTACTATTTCGCTCACTTCTTGATCATCTTGCCGATCGTTTCGCGCATTGAACGGCCGCTTCCGCTGCCAAATTCAATCACCGAAGCTGTCACCGGCAAACCGCTTCCAGCGGCTGCGTAAAAC
>CAZCXQ010000357.1:0-1605 GCA_964502655.1 uncultured Sphingorhabdus sp. | reverse complement strand
GCCGGGAACGACAACGCGTTTGCCTTTGTCCGCCTCGACCGAGCCAGCGACCAGTTTCATCAATGTTGTTTTGCCCGCGCCATTGCGGCCAATCAGCGCGAGCCTGTCGCGTGCGCCAATAAACAGGTCGATATCCTGAAACAGCCAGCCGCCACCTTGCTGTAGCGCGAGATTTTCGAATGCGAAGATTGGGGGTTGGGACATATGCGCTGGCGGATAGGGGGTCGCAACGGGAATGACAATGTCGATGTTGACGATTAACGGTGCTTCCAGCACAGACGTCATATGCGCACTATTTATCTCAACGGGGCATATGTTCCCGAAACCGAAGGCAAAGTATCGGTATTTGACCGGGGCTTTTTGTTCGCTGACTCGGTCTACGAAGTCGTCTCGGTACTGGGCGGCAAGCTTGTGGATTTTGACGGCCATGTGCAGCGACTGGCCCGCTCGCTTGGCGAACTGGGCATTAAAGGCGCGCCTGATGCAGCAGCATGGCTCGCGATTTGCCGCGAACTTGTCGCGCGCAACGCGGTCGAGGAAGGCATGATCTACTGGCAAGTCACGCGCGGCGCGCCGACTGACCGCGATTTTGTCTTTCCGCCTGAAGATACAGCGCCGACCGTTCTGGCCTTTAGCCAAAGCCGGTCATTGGCGGACAATCCATTGGCCAAGCGCGGCATTCGTGTGGTGACCTTGCCCGACCTGCGCTGGGGCAGGGCCGATATCAAAACCACGCAATTGCTCTACGCGTCGCTGATGAAGAACGAGGCGATTGCCCGCGGGGTCGAGGACGCGTGGATGGAACGTGGCGGCGTCGTGACAGAGGGGACAGCGCAAAACGCGCATATCATCACGCATGATGGCGTGCTGGTGACGCATCCGCTGAACCGCGAAATTCTGCATGGCATCACCCGAGCGGCTGTTTTACCATTGGTCGCGCAAACAATCGAAGAACGGGCCTTTTCGGTCGCGGAGGCGGAACAAGCCGCTGAGGCTTTCGTTTCGTCGGCATCAGGCTTTGTGATGCCAGTGGTGGAAATCAACGGCAAAACTATCGGCGATGGCTCGCCCGGTTCGGCAACCGTTCAGCTTCGCCAAGCCTATATCGATTGGGCACGCCAAACCGCGATATAAGTGGGTGGCATCAAACAGGAGCATATTATGCGTATAATGATTTTTGCCGCTTTGCTGGCAACCACAGGGTTGGCGTCGGGCGAAGCCATGGCCACGCAGGTCAATATCACCGCCGCAAACCCCGTCATTGATCTGACGATCACCGAATCTGTCGACACCAAGCCAGATATCGCGACCTTCTCAACCGGCGTCCAAACCATGGCACCAACGGCGACCGAGGCGGTTCGGGCAAATAATGTGCAAATGGCGTCGGTCGTTGCGCGGCTGAAGACATTGGGCATTGCCGAACGCGATATTCAAACCACGCAGATCAGCCTCAATCAGCAATTTGACTATCGCGATGGGCAGCAAATTTTCAAAGGCTATCAGGCGTCGAACATGGTGACGTCGAAACTGCGCGATCTGAAAAAACTGGGCGCGTTTCTGGATGCGCTTGCGGCCGGCGAACGCATCAATGCGAAGACAACCCTG
>CAZCXQ010000356.1:0-1615 GCA_964502655.1 uncultured Sphingorhabdus sp. | reverse complement strand
GAATTTTACGGACTTCAGGGTTCGACAGGTTCGATGAATGCACGCCCCAGATCGAAAATAAACGGCCGATTTTCTCGCCGGACAGTTCGCTGGCGGTAATGGTGTTATCGAACGTGATGGCTTCGGGCTTTTCGAGCATGGCTTCGAACTCGGCCTTTGATGCATGCATCGCGGCTTCAAACGCGGCCGGGAATTCCGCGACTTTGACCTTGTCCCATGGCGGCACGCCTTCATAGGGACCGGTCCATTCCTGAAGCAATACGGGGTCGCTGGCGATATGGCCGGACTTCATTTCTTTCGCTTGTGCAACCGCCGTCATCGCTACTCCTGACATTAAAAGCGCCGCTGCGCTCAACATGATTTTTCCCGTTTTCACCTAAATATGCTCCTCTGCATTTTGCGGCCCGTATGCCCAGGCTCCGTGAACAGGGGATTAGCGCATCGGGCACGCCTTGCAAACAACCAGTCGGCCAAAACTGTTGCGTCCAAAACGGGGAGAAATTTTACATCGCACAAACCGCAATTATCGTGCGTTCGCGACGTGAACCGCCTATTCGCGTTGGCGGGAGAATATATATGGCAGAACCACCGTCCACCTTCGGTTCCAGCATCAATGGCCGCACCGCCATGATCGTCGGCGGCACGCCGCAACGTGTCGCTGAACTCAATCTATTGCTGTCCTTAACGGGCTGCACCGCGCTGGTGATGGACGATACACAGCGGGCGGATTTCATTTTGGTCCATTTTACGTCCAAAATGGATATACCCGCAGATTTCCTAGCGCGCATATCGCGGTATCTCCAAATGCATCGGAGCACTGCGTTGGTGTGGACCAATATGGACGGGCTCGAAGACGCTTACGCAGCGCTTCCGCAAGGCCAGTGCCATTTCTTCGTCGACGCGGACGATATCGAGGCGATACCGATTTTGACGGGGGCGTTTGGACGGGGCGAAATGAACCGACTGCATGAAAGGAACCGTGATGTCCCATTCGGATCGCTACACCGAATCAGCGACGAGCTTGCAGAATTTGCCCGCACGCTTGCCCGCATGGCCGATTCGGAACGCAAAACATCGATATCCGACAAAGCTATGTCCTTTCGGCCAGCGCCATTGGGTGGGTTTCAGGGATTTCCTACCGCCGGTTCCATGCGCTCGGACGCGACGGACGCCCAAACGCTGCGCGAGATCATCAAATTACGCCGCATGCGGGAGCGATTTTTCCCGGCAGATCTGTTCGCGGATCCGGCATGGGATATATTGCTCGACCTGAAGGCCGCCCGGCAAGAAGGCCAGCAAGTGTCGATTTCCAGCCTGTGTATTGCCGCTGCCGTGCCGCCAACGACCGCGCTGCGGTGGATTACCGCGATGACCGAAAACGGAATGCTCGTCCGGCGTC
Organism: uncultured Sphingorhabdus sp.; assembly: GCA_964502655.1. Classification (GTDB taxonomy): domain Bacteria; phylum Pseudomonadota; class Alphaproteobacteria; order Sphingomonadales; family Sphingomonadaceae; genus Sphingorhabdus_B. Next base: position 216 of record CAZCXQ010000356.1, on the reverse strand, counting down.
AGGATCCAGCCGATGCACGGCGGGTTTTCGTTGCGCTGTCGGACGAAACATCCGCCAAGCTGGATGATTATTTGGCGGCAATCGGCACCAGTTCTACTCCGATCATCTGATTAGGCTTGCAAAAGCTAAAACGCTTTGGCAAAGGCGCGCTTCCCATAGTGGGGCGCTTAGCTCAGTTGGTAGAGCATCTCGTTTACACCGAGAGGGTCAGCGGTT
>CAZCXQ010000355.1:0-1615 GCA_964502655.1 uncultured Sphingorhabdus sp. | reverse complement strand
GCAGCGAAGGCGAATTTGACAATGGCATCGGCGAATTGTCTGACGCGGCATCGGCGCTCGATTGGGTGCAAAGCTTCCACCCCGAGGCGTCAACGACCTGGATTGCGGGCTTCAGCTTTGGCGCATGGATTGGCATGCAACTTTTGATGCGTCGTCCCGAAATCCGCGGTTTCATCTCGGTATCGCCGCCTGCAAACATGTATGATTTCAGCTTTTTGGCGCCTTGCCCATCATCGGGCATCATCATTCAGGGTGTGAATGACGAAGTCGTCAATCCCAACGCGGTTCAAAAGCTGGTCGATAAACTGCGCACGCAGCGCCACATCACCATTCACCACGACGAAATCCCGCGTGCGAACCATTTCTTTGAAAATGAAATGGATATGCTGATGGCGTCCGTGAACAACTATCTCGATTTCCGGTTGGACCCGAACTCACCGATTAAGTGATTTTTTGCACGCAGAGGCGCAGAGATCGCAGAGTCATGGTTTCAAAAATAAGCCCCTGAAACACGGCCAAGGTGTCGGCAGAAAAACTCTGCGCCCTCTGCGCCTCTGCGCGAAATATTCTTAATGTTGGTCGACGCTGCCCGTCGCCAGCGACTGCCCCTTTTGGTCGGGCACAACCCAAATCGCAACATTTGCGAAAATAACGAGCGCGGCAGCGATCATCAGCCACATGTGCTGACTTGCACCATCACGACTCCAACGTTTCCATGCGCCATAGAGAAGCAGGAACGCGGACAGCATGGCGATGGATAAAACAGCGTTTAACATTTCGTCTCTCTAAAGCCGGTGGATAAGCCACGCAATCGGGCAAATAGCGCATAGCCTTTTGCCGCGCGCTGCCATAGGGGGAGCGTATTCCGACTCATGCTGCTACAGGATGTGCCATGCGTATCGCTATCGCCTCAGACCACGCTGCCCTTGCGCTGAAATCAGCGCTCGTCGAATATCTGCTGTCGGCGGGGTATGATGTGAACGATCTCGGCCCGTATGATGAAAGTTCGGTCGACTATCCCGATTATGGTTACAAGCTTGCCGCCGCTATTGCCGATGGCACCGCACAACGCGGTGTTGCCTTATGTGGATCAGGCATTGGTATTTCGATGGCGGTGAACCGCAATCCCGCCGCACGTGCCGCCTTGGTGTCCGAACCATTGTCAGCACGGCTTGCCCGCGAACATAATGATGCAAATGTTATTGCCATGGGCGCGCGCCTGATTGGCATTGAAATGGCCAAGGCCTGCCTTGATGCCTTTTTAACAACGGAATTTGGCGGCGATCGCCACCAACGCCGCGTTGATAAATTATCCAACCCGAACATGACCAAGGAACCATCATGAGCAGTGCAGCCGCCAATGACATCCAAAACTCTGGATTTTTTACGCAAAGCCTGACGGAACGCGACCCCGAAATCGCGGGCTGGATTGCGAAGGAATTGGGCCGCCAACAGGACAAGATCGAATTGATCGCGTCGGAAAATATAACGTCGCGCGCGGTACTTGAAGCCACAGGCTCGATCCTCACCAACAAATATGCCGAAGGCTATCCGGGCAAGCGCTATTACGGCGGCTGCGAATATGTCGATGAAATCGAAACCATCGCCATTGAGC
>CAZCXQ010000354.1:0-1624 GCA_964502655.1 uncultured Sphingorhabdus sp. | reverse complement strand
TGGCGAAAATGTTTACCCCGCTGAGGTTGAGAGCGCGATTTACGGCCACCCCGATGTGCTTGAAGTCGCCGTCATCGGCGTGCCCGATGCCACATGGGGTGAGGCGGTAAAGGCTGTCTGTGTACCCAAACCCGGTGCGCAGGTTGATGTTGAGAGCGTGATGGCGTGGGCCCGCGAACGTATCGCCGGGTTCAAGGTGCCGCGCTCGGTGGATGTTATCGAAGCCCTGCCGCGCAACGCATCGGGCAAGATTTTGCGCAAGGATTTACGCGCACCTTATTGGGCGGGATATGACCGGCAGGTAAATTAAGACCGTTGGCTTAGCGGCCAACGCTGACATAATTGAACCCTGCGGCCTGCGCTTCTTCCGGACGATAGATGTTGCGCAGGTCGACCAGCACGTCGCCTGCCATCGCGGCATGGAGCTTTTTGAGGTCCAACGCGCGATAGGCGTCCCACTCGGTTACCAAGGCAACGGCATGCGCGTCTTGCGCTGCGCTGTACGCGCTGTCGGTCATGACCACGTCTGGCAAGATCTTGGCGGCTTCTTCCATGCCTTCGGGATCATGGGCGTGCACGATGGCCCCGGCATCCAGTAGCGTCTGGACAATCGCAATCGACGGGGCATCGCGCATATCGTCAGTATTGGGTTTGAACGTCAGACCAAGCAAGCCGATTTTCATGCCACGCACATCGCCGCCCAAGGCGTTGATGATCTTGCGACCCATGGCCCGCTTTCGAAGGTCGTTGGCCTGAACGACCGCTTCCACCACGCGAACGGGGGTTTCATTGTCCTGTGCGGTTTTGAGCAACGCCAGCGTATCTTTTGGAAAGCAGCTGCCACCATAGCCGGGCCCTGCATGCAGGAACTTTGGCCCGATGCGGTTATCCAAGCCAATGCCGCGCGAGACGTCTTGCACATTGGCACCCAGTTTCTCGCAAAGATCCGCCATTTCGTTGATGAAGGTGATCTTCGTCGCGAGAAACGCGTTTGCAGCATATTTGATCAGCTCTGACGAACGGCGGCTGGTGAACAGCAAGGGCGATTCATTCAGGAACAAGGGACGGTAAATCGCGCGCATCACATCGCGGGCCCATTCGACATCGCTGCCCACGACAATGCGGTCGGGGCGTTTGAAGTCGCCAATGGCCGCGCCTTCGCGCAGGAATTCCGGGTTGGAAACAACGGCAAATTCAAGGTCAGGGCTGGTTTCGCGAATGATGCGCTCAACCTCGTCGCCTGTGCCCACAGGAACCGTGGACTTCGTCACAACAACCGTGCCCGGATCAATTGCGCGCGCCAGCTCTTCGGCTGCAGCATAGACATAGCTCAAGTCCGCATGGCCATCGCCGCGGCGTGACGGCGTGCCAACGGCGATGAAGATTGCGCCGCACCCTTTGACCGATTGCATAACGTCGGTTGAAAAGCTCAAGCGTCCGGCATCGACATTGGTCTTGACCAGCGCATCAAGCCCCGGTTCGTAAATCGGCATGATATTGGCGTTCAGACGCGCTATCTTGCCCTCATCCTTGTCGACACAGACAACTTCATGCCCGAAATCTGCAAAACATGCGCCAGATACAAGCCCAACATAGCCCGAACCGATCATTGCGATTTTCATTA
>CAZCXQ010000353.1:0-1635 GCA_964502655.1 uncultured Sphingorhabdus sp. | reverse complement strand
GTTTTGTCTACCAGTTTCACCATTTGCTGCCCGATTTTGATGCGCTTGAAAATGTCGTCCTTCCCCAATTGATTGCCGATGCAACGCCCGAAGATGCCATCGAACGCGCGACCCATTTGCTCACGCAACTTGGGCTTTCTGAGCGGCTCCACCACCGGCCTTCCAAACTCTCCGGCGGTGAGCAGCAACGTGTTGCCGTCGCGCGGGCGCTTGCGAACCGGCCAAAACTGGTACTGGCGGACGAACCAACGGGTAATCTCGATGAACACACCGCCGACATTGTGCTGGGTGAGTTTATGGCATTGGTGCGTGAGCAAGGCTCATCGGCCATTGTTGCAACGCATAATGAACGGCTAGCCGCCAAAATGGATCGCGTTGTGCGGCTAAAGGACGGAAGAATAGCTTAAGCCAAGGGGATAGAGGATGTCAGTTTACGATTTTTCGGTCAAAATGCCCGGTGGCGCAAGCGAAGCGATGGCGGCGCATGCGGGTAAGGTCTTGCTGATCGTCAATACCGCATCGAAATGTGGCTTTACGCCGCAATATAAGGGCCTTGAGGCGCTGTATCGGCAATATAAGGATCAGGGGCTGGAGATATTGGCGTTCCCGTGCAATCAGTTCGGCGCGCAGGAACCGGGCGACGAGGAAGAGATCAAGAATTTCTGCTCCCTGACCTATGATGTGTCATTCCCTTTAGCTTCCAAAATTGACGTCAACGGAGACAATGAAGACCCGCTTTGGCATTATCTCAAGCAACAGCAAGCGGGCCTGCTGGGATCGCGCGGTATCAAATGGAATTTCACCAAATTTCTGGTTGACCGAAAGGGCAATGTGGTTGCCCGGCATGGCCCGCAAGTGAAACCCGAAGCGCTTGCCAAGGACATCGAAAAGCTTCTTTCGCAGCCTGCCTGATTGTCCACAGATTAGCCGAAATGGTGGATTGTCGAATCTCGCGGGTCATCTAACATAGCCTTATGTCCTATGTGCCTTTCGTCCCTTTGCGCGTATTTTCCGCTTACACCATGTTGGAAGGCGCAATCGAGCCCAAGGCGATTGGCGAAGCGGCGAAAAAATTAGGGTTTCCGGCGATTGCAATTTGCGACCGCAATGGTCTTTATGGCGTTATGCCATTTCAGGATGGCGCAAAGTCAAAGGGCGTACAGCCGATCATTGGCGCGCTTCTTGGCGTCCGGCGGCCGACAAGCGATGGCAAGTTCATCCGCGACTGGTTGCCATTATTTGCGCAGCACGAAAGCGGGTATAATAATCTGTGCCGTCTGGTTTCCATGGCGCATCTTGATCGTCCCGAAGATTTGGACGCGCATGTTACGCTGGAACAGCTTGCGCCATTTTCCGATGGCTTGATTGCGCTGACCGGTGGCGCCGAAGGCGCTGTCACGCAGCTGCTGAGCGACGGCCAAAACAATGCCGCGGGTGAATATCTGTCGCGCTTGCAGGCTTTGTTTCCGGAGCGGTTATATATTGAGCTCAGCCGCCGCAACGACAGCCGCGAAGACGCCGCGGAAGATGCGTTGATTGATCTCGCTTATGCCCGCGACATCCCAATGGTTGCGACAAACCCTGCATTTTTTGCCGAACCGGATTTCTTCGACGCGCATGACGCGATGCTGTGCA
>CAZCXQ010000352.1:0-1640 GCA_964502655.1 uncultured Sphingorhabdus sp. | reverse complement strand
CATCTCGTTTACACCGAGAGGGTCAGCGGTTCGAGCCCGTTAGCGCCCACCATTTTTGGATGATAGCCGGTCGAGGCACCGAAAATGCAGGAATTCCCATTTTCATTCATCGTACAGAAAGCTTTCTGCTGGCATTTTGGCCGAATGCGGGGACTTTTTGCAACTTTGGGCACAGGCATCATTATATTGTCGGCAGGATATGCGCCTGACGCAGCCGCTGCCCGGGAAACCGATCAAGCGGAAATCGCCAATTGCAATGATCCCCGGCACAGACATGTTGTTGTGCGGCCACTGACCGAATCACTGCCTGTGCGAAAAACCGAAAAGCAGCGCGTCCGCCGCATATTGATGTAGGGTCAGGACCTATTAGTCCGCTGCGCGCAGCAGCTTTGCCATTTCGGCATCATCCCATTCCACGCCACCGGCGACGCGCCACACTTCTTTGCCATCACTGTCGTATAATATGGTGGTGGGCAGCGCGATCGCGTTGTTGAACGCCGTCAGCAGTGCATTGTCAGCATCAGTATAGGGAACCAAATTTTTGACCCCTGTTTCCGTGAAAAACGCGGCAACAGGCGCGCGTCCTTCAAGGTCTTGCGACACGGCAATCACGTTCATGCGGCCTTTTTCCAGCTTTGCCAGCGCATCCAGCGTCGGCATTTCCGCTTTGCACGGTGCGCACCATGTTGCCCAGATGTTGAGCAACAAGGGCTTGCCTGCAAAATCGGCAAGGCTGACGTCCTGACCCTGCGCATCGGCAAAAGGTGCCGTTGGTGCTTTTTGGCCTGCAAAATTGTAACTGAGCGTGGCGCGCATGCCATTGGCGCTTTGAAGCGTGATTTCGGCTTTGTCAGACGCCCCTGCCTTGGCCGTGGATGCGGGTTGCGCTTGCCCCTTGGGTTCGCTTTCTTTATCGCACCCAGCCAGCACTAAAAGGATTAAGGCAATTACAAAGCGCATCTCTGATTCCAATAGCATGTGGGGCGGCCGGTTTGGCGAAGGCCCCGGCGTTATCATGCGCGAGATAAATGCCTCCATCCCGTTCGACAAGCGTCTTTGGCAGGAAGACATTGCCGGCAGCAAAGCGCATGCCGATATGCTGGCCGCAAACGGCATTATAACGGCGTCAGACAATGCCGCGATCCAAAGCGGGCTCGATAGCATTTACGCCGAATATGCAGCCAATGGCGTGCCCGAAGACCTCACGCTTGAAGATATTCATATGGTCACCGAAACGCGGTTACGTGCGTTGGTGGGTGAGCCTGCGGCACGCCTGCACACCGCGCGGTCGCGCAATGACCAGGTCGCCACCGATTTCCGCCTTTGGGTGCGCAACGCGACCCGTGAAATCGATGCGGGCCTGCGCGCATTTCAGTCGGCGCTGGTAACACGCGCCGAAGAACATGCCGACAGCATCATGCCCGGATTTACGCATTTGCAAGTCGCCCAGCCCGTCACACTTGGCCATCATCTGATGGCTTATTATGAAATGACAAAGCGCGACCGCAGCCGCTTTGCAGACTGCCGCAGCCGGTTGAACCAGTCCCCCTTGGGCGCGGCGGCACTTGCGGGAACATCCTTCCCAATCGACCGCGCCGCAACGGCATTGGCGCTTGGTTTTGACGGCCCCATGGCGAACA
>CAZCXQ010000351.1:0-1645 GCA_964502655.1 uncultured Sphingorhabdus sp. | reverse complement strand
TCGATGGGCCTTTCGGGCACACGTAAGTAAATTACAATCGGGGCCGGTCTCCGCGCCCTGCATTGAGAGACATGGCCGTCTGGCCGTTGGGGTGGGCGGCCTTGTTCTATTGTGGCTCAGTGCTACTATGTCGATCAATGGCGTTTCTTCCGACTCGCTGAACAGGCAGGAGCCTTGGCATGAACCAAATCGCATCCGCATCGCAGCTTCGTATGTCGTTATTGCGCTGGGCGTTGGTTATTATTCCGCTCACCATGTTTCTTGGTTTTCTCTCCGGCACCATGTCCGGGTCAACTGCGGAGAACGCATGGTATCAAGCCTTGATTAAACCAGATATTCAGCCACCGGGCTGGGTGTTCGGTGTGGTTTGGCCAACATTATATTTTCTGATCGGGCTTGCCTTTGCGATGGTGCTCGCCGCGCGCGGCGCGCGGGTCCGCACTGTGGCGATTGGCCTGTTCCTGTTGCAATTTGTGATCAACCTCAGTTGGTCGCCCCTATTTTTTGGCCAGCATGAAGTGACGGCTGCGTTTTTCATCATCCTTGTGATGCTGGGTGTCGCTATTGCTACAACCTTCGCATTTGCGCGGGTTCGCAAGGCTGCGGCGTGGTTGATGGTGCCCTATTTGGTGTGGATCAGCTTTGCAGCGATACTGAATTTTCAGATCGATCAGTTGAATCCGGATGCAGAAAGCCTTTACGTTCCGGCTGCGAGTTCCCAGATAGGCAAAAGCGGTTAATCTCCCGACCGCAATGGAGTGAATGACATGCAAAGCGAAAAGCGCATTTTTGATGATTTGGCCAAGGTACTGAATGGCGTTGCCGGAACAGTTGCTGGCATGGGCCGCGAAGCCGAAGCGAGCATGCGTGAACGCGCCCGCGAATGGGCTGGCGGTCTGGACCTCGTGTCGCGTGAAGAATTTGATGCGGTGAAAACACTCGCGGCAAATGCTCGCGCCGAAGCCGATGCGCTTGGTAAAAGGGTGGCTGCGTTGGAAGCCGCGCTTCAAGCGAAAGGCGGCGCTGCGCCCGCAAAGGCCAAGCCTTCCAAATAAGTCTATAATCCGTCCGATTTGAACTTTTCCACAGTCGGCCCACAAGCTTGTGTTGCACAGCGTCGCAAGTCCCTTGCGCGCGAGTCAGTCAAGGGGCAGACTCGCTGTCATCATAGCAGGCGCAATTTTATGCACGACGCAGACGAACAATATGAGCAATTTGAACGGGACGAATCCGCGCCCGTAGACATGCTCGCCGCATTGTTCGAAGCGCGCGGCTGGTCGTTCGAGCTTGAGGGCGAGGACGAGATTACTGCCGAGTATAAGGGCAGCTGGGCAAGCTATCAGATCCGCGCGATCTGGCGTGAAGATGACAATGCGCTGCAGCTTATCATCCTGCCGGATATCACCGTACCGGTGGACAAGCGCGCGAGCGTGTACACGGCGCTTGGCCTTATCAATGAACAATTGTGGCTTGGCCATTTCGACATGTGGTCTGCGAACGGCATATTGTTGTTCCGCCATGGCAGCTTGATGGCGCCCAATGGGTTGTTGGGTGTGGATCAGGCGCAAACCATCATCGACGTCGCGATTGCCGAATGCGAACGTTTCTACCCGGTGTTCCAGTTCATCATCTGGGGCGACAAATC
>CAZCXQ010000350.1:0-1685 GCA_964502655.1 uncultured Sphingorhabdus sp. | reverse complement strand
TTAAACCCGGGGTTAGTATCCGTGAACTACGATGCTGTTTTCGAAAAAGCGATTGACCGTCTTCATGCCGAGGGCCGCTACCGCGTGTTTATCGATATTTTGCGGAACAAGGGGAATTATCCCAACGCGCGCTGCTTCGCCGGACATAACGGCCCCAAGGACATCACCGTGTGGTGTTCAAATGACTATCTCTGCATGGGGCAGCACCCCAAGGTCATCACCGCTATGGAAGATGCGCTGCATGACGTAGGCGCTGGTTCTGGCGGGACCCGCAACATTGGCGGCAATACGCATTATCATGTCGAACTGGAGCATGAGCTTGCCGATTTGCACGGCAAGGATGGCGCATTGCTGTTCACGTCGGGTTATGTTTCCAACGATGCGACGCTGTCGACCTTGGCCAAGGTTTTGCCCGGATGCATCATCTATTCGGATGAATTAAACCACGCATCCATGATTGCCGGTATTCGCAACGCCGGCTGTGAAAAGCGCGTTTGGCGGCACAATGATCTGGCGCATTTGGAGGAACTGCTTGCAGCAGATGATCCGGAGGCACCCAAGCTGATCGCCTTTGAAAGCGTCTATTCGATGGACGGCGACGTTGCGCCCATCGCTGGCGTTTGTGATTTGGCCGACAAATATAACGCGCTCACTTATTGCGACGAAGTCCACGCAGTTGGCATGTATGGCGCACGTGGCGGCGGCATTAGCGAACGGGACGAAGTTGCAGATCGCGTAACGATTATCGAGGGCACGCTGGGCAAGGCATTTGGCGTGATGGGCGGGTATATTGCCGCTGATCAAAAGATCATTGACGTCATTCGGTCCTACGCACCCGGATTTATCTTTACGACATCGCTCTCGCCTGTGCTTGTGGCAGGCGTATTGGCATCGGTTCGTCACCTCAAGGCATCAAGCGAGGAGCGTACCGCGCAGCACGCAAATGCCGCAATGTTGAAGACCTTATTTGCGGACGCGGGATTGCCCGTCATGGTCAGCAATACGCATATTGTGCCATTGATGGTCGGTGATCCGGTGAAGGCCAAGAAAATCAGCGACATATTGCTCGCGGAATATGGCGTATATGTTCAACCGATAAACTATCCCACTGTGCCACGCGGCACGGAGCGGTTGCGCTTTACGCCGGGGCCGCAGCATACCGAGGCTATGATGCGCGATTTGACGCGCGCATTGGTCGAAATTTGGGGCCGGATGGATATCCGCGCCGCTCAGGCTGCTTGAGCCAAAAGCTGCACAAAGGTTTCCCGGTCCACATTCCCACCGGATAATGTAACCGCGGTTACCGGCTTTAAATCTATCTTTCCGGCAAGAACGGCCGCGAGGGCAACTGCGCCGCCTGGTTCCACCACGAGGTGGAGTTTTTCAAACACCAATCGCATCGCTGTGGCCACTTCAGCGGTGGTAACCGACACACCCTGCGATACGCGGTTGCGAAGAACGTCGAAGTTTATTGGGTAGGTCTGCGGTGTTTGCAAAGCATCGCAATAGGTTGGGTGCAAAAGGTCTTTAACGGGCAAAATTTCGCCTGCCTCAAGCGAACGGATGATATCATCCCAACCCTCGGGTTCAACGATGGCGATGTCCGCGTCGGGACAGGCGAGCGCAAGGCCCGCGGCAAGTCCGCCGCCACCGCAACAGGACACAATCAAATCTGGCCCTGTGAT
>CAZCXQ010000349.1:0-1692 GCA_964502655.1 uncultured Sphingorhabdus sp. | reverse complement strand
CGATGTTCCATATTCTTCTCTCCCTAATATTGTCCGGCCGCGCCAACGACCAAAAATGCGAGCGCCGCGAGTAAACCCGTCATGCGGTTCGACCTGAAATGGCCAAGGGCATTGCTGCCATCGGCCTGTAATGACGCCACTTGCATGACCAAATGAAGGGCGGCGGGAATGAGCGCAACCAATGCCTGCTGTTCCGGCCGAACGCTCCATATCGCCATGCCCCAGCCGGAAAGCGCAAGCAGATAAAATGTAGCCACCCCTGCCCGCACGCTGCCACCCAAGCGCAAGGCACTCGACTTAATTCCCACCAGCGCGTCATCTTCGCGGTCCTGCATGGCATAGATCGTGTCATAGCCCACCACCCAGAATATCGTGCCAGAATATAGCCAAAACATCGCGACATCGGCCTGCCCCGCAATCGCCACCCAACCGACCAAAGCGCCCCAGCTGAACACCAGCCCAAGCCACAGCTGGGGCCACCATGTGATGCGCTTCATAAATGGATAGGCCGCGACCAGCAGTAGGCTTCCCAACGCCAAAAGCTGCGCATTCAGGTTCAGCTGCAGCAAAACAACCAGTCCGACCAGCGCCAGCAGCATCAGCCACGCCCATGCCGCTTTGCGTGAAATCAACCCGCTGGCCAGCGGGCGGTTTGCCGTGCGGGCAACCTGCGCATCCAAGTCACGATCAATGATATCATTATAGACACAGCCCGCGCCGCGCATCGCCACAGAACCAAGCAACATCCACAGCGCCAAATCCCATCGCGCAATCAGCCCGCCCGATAGCGCCAAGCCGAACACGCATGGCCAGAACAATAGCCACCAGCCGATCGGCCGGTCAAAACGTGCCAGCAACGCAAAGCCCCGCAGCTTTGCCGGGAGCAGTTTCATAATGCCGGTATATTCGCTGTCGGGCACAAGTTGTGTGGTCATAGCAATGTCCTGCCAAAATTTATCCCGTTCGTCATCTGGAAGTTGGCAGATGACGGCGCGGCGTTTTGTGTTTATGCACGTGCCATGCCCGCAACACCCGCCTGGCCCCCAAAATCAACGCCGCGGCTGTTTGTCGATCAGCCGTTGGCCGAGGGCGCGACTTTAAACATTAGCGGCAACAGCGCCCATTATTTGATCAGCGTGATGCGTTTGAAAGAGGGCGCACCTGTTAAATTGTTCGATGATGTTTCGGGCGAATATCTGGCGACCGTCACCGAAACGCACAAACGCGACCTTGTCCTGACCGTAGACGCCAAATTGCGCGACCGCGAATTCACCCCCGACCTTTGGATTTGTCAGGCGCTCATTAAAAAAGACCGGTTTGACTGGATCGCGGAGAAAGCCTGCGAGCTTGGCGTTGCCCGTTTTGTGCCGGTGCTGACGGCACGCTGCGTTGTCGACAAACTAAAGGAAGACCGCCTGCGGGCGCATATGATTGAGGCCGCCGAACAATGCGAGCGGACCGCATTGCCCGTGATTGACCCCCTTGCGCGCATCGACGCGTTGCTCGGGAAATGGCCAGAAGACCGAACGCTATATTTCTGCGATGAACGCGGTGGCGAGCCTTTTTCCGACGCGATCCGTCCCGGCCCCGGCGCAGTGCTGATTGGACCAGAAGGCGGATTTACCGATAGTGAAAATGCCGCAATACGGGCGCATCCGTGCGCGCGGCCAGTGTCGCTGGGCCCGCGCATCT
>CAZCXQ010000348.1:0-1742 GCA_964502655.1 uncultured Sphingorhabdus sp. | reverse complement strand
GCAGCCATATGGTTTCATCAGCCTGCCCGACGCATGGTCGACGGGCAGCTCCATCATGCCGCAAAAGCGCAATCCCGATGCGGCCGAACTGGTGCGCGGCCATGCCGGACGTATCATTGGCTGCATGAACAGCCTGATGATCACCATGAAGGGTCTGCCGCTCGCATATTCCAAGGACATGCAGGACGATAAACCGCCGGTGTTTGAGGCATATGACCTGCTGGCTTTGTCCATCGCCGCGATGACGGGCATGGTTGCCAATGTGACGTTTAATACGCAGCGCATGCGCGAGGTTGCGGGCAGCGGTTTTTCCACCGCGACCGATCTGGCCGACTGGTTGGTGCGCGAATGTGGCATGCCCTTCCGCGAGGCACATCATGTCACGGGCAGCGTCGTCAAATCCTGTGAGGCGCGTGGCATAAGCCTGTCCGACATCACCGTGGACGATCTTTCTGCCATTAATCCTGCGCTGGCTGGCTGCAACTTGCCCGATCTGTCGATCGAAGGATCGGTAAACAGCCGGACAAGCGCTGGCGGCACGGCACCTATGCGCGTAAAAGAAGCTATCAGCACTGCCAAAAAGGAACTTGAGGCATGACACCGGCGCGCATTAGCTTCATCATTGGCGTCGCCCTGTGCGTTGCGGGCTGCGGCAAAGTGGGCGATCTGGAACCCCGCACAGGCAACAGCATGCCGCCGCAAGCTTATGGCCAAACCACCGACCAAACGGCGAAGATCCTCACGACCCCATCGGTTCAGGCACGGCCCGGCCGCACCGACGAGCTGCTGAAACGGTCCGAACGGCGCGAAGATGATCCGTTCGACGTTCCACCGGGGCAAGAACCCAAACCGTTCGACCCCGAACAGACCACTTCGTCCGAAAAAACGCCTCCCGAATAAGTATCCCATCCTATGAACCATTTTGACCTCATAAATGGCGTGTTGCACGCCGAAGATGTGGCCCTGCCTGATATTGCGGCGGCGGTGGGCACACCTGTCTATATCTACTCACGCGCAACGTTGGAGCGGCACGCGCAAGTGTTCCGCGACGCATTGTCGGGCCTTGATAACCCGCATTTGGCCTTTGCCGTAAAATCCAACCCGAATTTGGCCGTGCTCAAAGTGCTCGCGCGTCAGGGCTATGGCGCGGACGTTGTGTCGGGCGGCGAAATGGACCGCGCCCTTGCTGCGGGCATCGCGGCACAAGACATTGTGTTTTCGGGCGTTGGCAAGACAGCCGAAGAAATCGTCCGCGCATTGAAGGCAGGTATTGGGCAATTCAATATCGAGTCCGAAGAAGAAGGCCGCGAGCTTGCGACGCTTGCGGACGCCCTGAACTATCAAGCGAACGCGGTGCTGCGTATCAATCCGGATGTCGACGCCGGAACACATGGCAAGATTTCAACGGGGAAAGCCGACAATAAATTTGGCGTGGGCATTCACAGTGCCCCGGAAATCTATGGCCGGTTAAATGCGTTGCCGGGACTGAATATGCGCGGCGTTGCACTGCACATCGGCAGCCAATTGACCAGCCTTGAGCCGCTGGAGACCGCGTTTACAAAGGTCGGCGTCCTGATTCAGGAATTGCGCGATCAGGGCCATAAAGTCACCCATGTTGACTTGGGCGGCGGCCTTGGCGTGCGTTATCGCGACGGTGACAATCCGCCTGAGCCTGCCGAATATGGCGCGATGGTTGCGCGCGTGACCAAGGACTGGGGCGTGCGTTTGATGTTCGAACCCGG
>CAZCXQ010000347.1:0-1746 GCA_964502655.1 uncultured Sphingorhabdus sp. | reverse complement strand
GGATGAACGCCGGGGTGCGCATCATCGCCTCCAGCGGGCTCAACGTTGCGGGCATGGTGACCCGTGCGGCCGAGGCCGGGGTTCACACCTTTCTCGCCAAGCCCTACACAACGGAGTCACTTCTGAAGACGCTGCATCGCGCCCTTCATGGCTGAAGGGAAGGCCTGGCTCAGCACGCTGCGGCTTGCCACTAGACCATGGCTCGTGTTACAAGGACGAGCTATGGATATCTGAAACACCTTCTGGAGAAGGTTCACGCCGTGAACCAAGCCAATCATGATTTTGTCAACGAGTTGCACCCTGACCCCATTTTCCCATTTCCTTCTCGTGGTGCCTACCTGCAGGGCAGTCGTCGAATGGGGACTTTCTTTAATGACATCCAACCTCGCAATATGGGAACGAATGGCCTGATCTTTGATCCAGCAATTGATCCTGTAACAAAAGCACTCTTCTGGGGCGGGGCAGGAGCCGCAGCTTATGGAGCTTACGAACTCTCAGATTAGGCCACCTATGAAGATCATTTTTGCTTTCGCATTGCTTGTGCTCGGGCTGATTGCACCACGTTTAGCGGGAAATCGTGACACGACAACATGGTCGCTCTGGTTCATTCGCCGTCTTTTTCCTGCGCTTTGCTTTGGGACTGCTATCGGGCTGATTGTTGCAGCTATTCGCAATGGCTAGTCCCAACCTGGATTTTCAAACTACCCGAACACGACCTACGATTCCGCAATCCATGACCTGACTGTATGACGAGACTGTTTTGTTTGTTGCTGACGCTGCTTTTTTCACTGAGCGATCCGGCAATGGGGGAGAACGGCTATTTGGGCCATTCGTCCTTTGCCGCAAATAGTGGACCCTTGCGGGTCACCCAGTATTTTGATCCGAAGAAGGGAGCTTTCCCGGTCGATGGCAGATTTGCGCTGTCGTCCGAGGCCACCCTTGGAAACCGCTTAGTCGACGGTGTCACAGGCCCAACGACTTGGGCCGCGCCACACGCTGTGGGTGAGATGTCGATGTTCCGTCGTTTGATGACTGGAGTGGGCAACCGTCGAAACTACGTAGAGTTTGATGCGCTACCGGGGGAACTTGCGAATCCATCAGGGTTGAAGTCCATGTTTGGCCGCTACCAACAAGTGATTCCCGGACAGGTTGATTTGACCGGTAGAAACGCTGTGTTCGACACCAGCGGCTTCAACTGGCTTGATGCCGGAGTGCGTTACGGAGTTCCTGCCGCTGGCGCTGCGGGTGGAGGCTACCTGCTTTACAACTCAAACCAGTAACTATGATCAGCTACCAGACATTGTTGGCCCTCGTCTTTGGTTTTTGGACTGTTTGGTTCGTTCTATGCCTCGTCTTCAAGAGGTCATGGATTCCAGTCATTCCGATAGTGCCACTTCTGGCGCTTGGAGTGGGCCTCGGATTGAACAAGGTTCAAGAGTGGGCAGGCACGGCAATCGTTGGGGTGGCACACGCACTGATTCTGTTCAGCATGATTCGTCCATTGTTTGCCAAGCGAAACTCCAAGCCCCCAACACCCGATTCGGAGCGTCCGCCAACCCCGCGAGGCTGAGCTTGATGGTAGTCGCCAAGGATGGCGGCTACCTTGTCGCAGCAGCCAACGCTAGCCAAGACTCCTGGAAAATCGTGTTTAGCATGCACCGGCCTGACAAGGGGGTGTAGCGATTAAAACGGGGTCAGGCTGCAACAGCGTGACAAATAAGGGTGCTGCGATGAAACCCGCGCATG
>CAZCXQ010000346.1:0-1750 GCA_964502655.1 uncultured Sphingorhabdus sp. | reverse complement strand
AGTTGTCGGGGCGAGATCTTGCTGCATGCTCATGCTTTGTCTCCCGTCGCCTTTGGCTTGCGAACAGTCCGCTTAACCGCTTCTTTGTTGGCCGCTTTACCCGCACCGGTTTGCGCGGCGGTGTCCGTCGTCTTGGGTGTTGGCGGTGGAGGCGAACTTGGCGTCGCTGGATCTTTTTTGACCTCTTCCGCAGTCATCCGCTGGGTCGCGCCTTTGCCCGCGCCCTCGCCGGTTTTTTCGTCGCCGGGCAGAACATAATCTGCGCCTTCCCATGGCGAGAGGAAGTCAAAGTTACGGAAATCTTGCGCCAGTTGGACCGGCTCATATTTCACGCGCTTTTCTTCTTCAGAATAACGCAGCTCAACATAGCCCGACAGCGGGAAATCCTTACGCTGCGGATGCCCGGAAAAACCATAATCGGTCAAAATGCGGCGCAGATCGGAATTACCCGAAAACAGCACGCCGTACATGTCGAACACTTCGCGCTCCAACCATCCGGCAACAGGCCAAATGCCGGTGACCGAAGGCACGGCTTGATCTTCATTGGTCGCCAAATGGACGCGAATACGGTGATTCTTGGTCAGGCTGAGCAAGCAATAGACAACTTCAAACCGTGGATCACGGTCAGGCCAGTCAACGCCGGCCATTTCCATCAGCTGCTGATACGCGCATTCGTCGCGCAGCTTGATCATGCATTCAACGAGCGAATCCCGGTGGATATGCACCGCGACTTCGCCATTGGCTTCCTCAATGGATACCAAATTGGAACCAAGCGCTTTGGTGATGGCTGCAATCGTGCCATCGGGCGTGTGAATAAGGGGCGCGGAATGGCTCACCGTTCGATTGTCCCTACCCGTCTGATTTTGCGTTGAAGCTGCATAATGCCGTACAACAATGCCTCCGCTGTTGGCGGGCATCCTGGTACATAAATGTCCACAGGAACGACACGATCGCACCCACGCACAACGCTATAGCTATAATGATAATAGCCACCACCATTGGCGCAGCTGCCCATGGAAATGACATATTTCGGTTCCGACATCTGGTCGTATACCTTGCGCAAGGCCGGGGCCATTTTGTTGCACAAGGTACCGGCCACAATCATAACGTCCGATTGCCGCGGTGACGCGCGCGGCGCGATACCGAACCGTTCAAAGTCATAACGCGGCATATAGCCGTGGATCATCTCGACCGCACAGCACGCCAGACCAAAAGTCATTGGCCACAAAGAACCGGTGCGCGCCCAATTGAACAGGTCTTCGGTCGACGAAACGACAAAGCCCTTGTCGTTCACTTCGCTTTCAATATCTTTGAAAAACGCGGCGTCGGGCGCCTGCGCGTCCGTCAGTGCGGGTGTGATTACTCCCATTCGAGTGCTCCCACTTTCCATGCGTAAATGAAGCCAATGACCAGTTCGAACAGGAACAGCATCATGGTGCCCCAACCAATCCAGCCCGTTTCGCCCAAGCTAACGGCCCAAGGAAACAAAAATGCGGCTTCAAGGTCGAAGATAATGAACAGAATCGCGACGAGGTAAAAGCGGACGTCAAACTGGCTGCGCGAATCTTCAAATGCGGGGAAGCCACATTCATATTCGGCAAGCTTTGCCTCGGTCGGTTTATATGTGCCCGTCAGGCGCGATACGCCCATTGGCAAAAACACAAACGCTGACGACAGCGCGAGCGCGACCACCAGAAAAAGCAGAATGGGCAAATATTGCGACAAATCAGTCATATCAGACTCGCTTCCG
>CAZCXQ010000345.1:0-1769 GCA_964502655.1 uncultured Sphingorhabdus sp. | reverse complement strand
AGCCCGAATATAGATCCCTGAGCGACGTCAAAACTGACATCGCTCAGCGCCTGTTTGCCGCCGGCATATTTTTTGGAGAGATTTTTGATGGAGATAGCTTGTTCAGACATATGCATGCGATAGCGAACGCAGCCCTGCTAAGCAATCACGGGAAATAACAGATTGCGGGCGTCACATGAAATGCGCGCAATGCATTGATGCGGCTATTTTTGCGGTGACACGCTTGGAGAGAATATCTTTACCTTTTGCGGCTAATCGTTTGAGGATGATCAGGACCAGCCGACTTCTACAGCGCATCGCAACGGCATCAACGCTTGCTGCTTTTGCAACGATGGCCGTGCAACCTGCCTATGCAGGGACGTCGCCCGGTAACGCTGAAATGACCATTGTCCGTCCTTTAACTTTCGTCATCGACGACAATCTCGACTTTGGTACGGTTATTCGCGGAACAACCGCCGGCACGGTGACTATCACGCCAACGGGAACGCGCACACAAACCGGTGGTGTCACCTTAGCCAATGGTGGCGGACACAAGCCGGCATCCTTTGCCGGCCAAGGAACATTCCTGCAACGCGTCGAAATCTCAATGGGCGCAAACAGCATTTTTCTGAATGGTCCCGGCGCCCCTATGCAGGTCCGCGATTTCGTTATCGGCAGTACGCCGACGGCTGTTCTGACAACTACGCCGTTAAGTTTTCGGATCGCAGCGTTGAACGGTGTTTTTTCATTTCCGATCGGCGCCACGCTTGACGTTGGCGCAAATCAAGCACCGGGCGTGTATTCGGGAAACTGGTCGATCACGCTCAATTACTTCTGACCCGTTGCAGCCCCGCAGCGGTTTTGCTACGCGCCGCCCATGAATAACGAACCTGAAACGATCCGAGTCCGTGAACCGCGCGTTGCTTGCGACGGCAGCGGCGATATCCCTGCCGCATTGGGGCATCCCCGCGTCTGGCTTCAGATTGATGAAAAAGGCTATGTCGATTGCGGCTATTGCGACCGCCATTTTGTGCTTGTCGGTGGCCCAGCTGATCACGGCCAAGACTAACGCCTCCGGTTAAACCCATATTTCCTGCGTTGGCGCTTGGACCATATGCGCCGGTCGGACGGATTATAAAAACCGCCTCATGCGGCGGCGGATAGGTCCTGAAGGCGCGAACGGTCTTGAATGGTCACCGTACGGCGGTCTGGCAAGTTGATGACACCGCCGGCTTTCAACAACGATAATTGCCGGCTGACCGTTTCAATGGTTAAGCCAAGAACATCGCCCATCTGTTGGCGATCGAGGGGCAATTCAAACGCATCCAAAGCGCTGTTGTCCATCGAACAACCCGTCTCACCAAGGCGCGCAGACATTTCCAACAGCAAGGTCGCAATGCGCTCCGTCGCGGTCTTCTTCCCCAACAGCAACATCCATTCGTGGGCGCGATCAAGTTCGGTCAACGTCCGCCGCAGCAGCTTATGCTCCAGTTCCGGATGCTGCCGTGCGAAGCTGTCAAAAGTGGAACGGGGAAAAATGCATAATTCTGCATCTGTGAGCGCAGTGACGCTGTAGGGGCTTTGCTGACCAAAGGGGCGGCCGATAAAATCAGAGGCGAAGACCAGGCCGACAATCTGTTCGCGTCCATCCGAAATGCTCATGGACACTTTAAGGACGCCTTCAATGACATTGGCGACGACAACCGAATCATCGCCTTCCCAAAGCACCGTCTGTCCCTTTGCCACGCGCTGCTTTCGGCCAAGCTGTCCCAACGCATCAAGCTCATCGG
>CAZCXQ010000344.1:0-1807 GCA_964502655.1 uncultured Sphingorhabdus sp. | reverse complement strand
TCTTTCTTGACGTCCATGCTTTCATACACAGCTTCAATTACGAGGTCGCAATCTGCGAGGTCCTCAAGCGCGAGTGACGGCGTCAACAGACCCATCATGCCCTCGACCTGTTCGGTCGTGAAGCGGCCCTTGGCGGCACTATTTTCGTAATTTTTGCGGATAACGCCCACACCGCGATCGAGATTTTCTTGAACCATCTCAACGATGGTCACGGGAATCCCCTTGGACAGGAAATTCATCGATATGCCGCCGCCCATCGTGCCTGCGCCAATGACGCCGACTTTCTTAATGTTGCGCAGGGCCAAATCCTTGGGCAGTCCGTCAATCTTCGCCGCCTGTCGTTCGGCAAAGAACATGTGGCGCTGTGCAGCGGATTGTGAACCGCCCATCAGCTTAAGAAATTCAGTGCGTTCGAATTTCATGCCTTCATCAAATGGCAGTCGTGTCGCGGCCTCAACGCACGCCAAATTGGCGTAAGGCGCATCAAAGCCGCGCCATTTTTTCGCATTGGCAGCCTTCAGCTGTTCAATGACCCCGACGTCGCCAGAAATAGGCCGATCGCGGGTTGGCCGAGGACCAACCGAAATCAATTCACGTGCATAAGCGATTGCATCGTCCGCCAAGCTGTCTTCACCGGCAAGCCTGTCGACCAGCCCGATTGCGGCGGCCTTAGCGGCGGGCAAATGCTCCCCAAGTGCGCACATCGTTGCGGCAGCCTCAATACCCACGACGCGAGGAAGCCGCTGCGTGCCGCCCGCACCCGGCAGCAGGCCAAGCTTGACCTCTGGAACGCCAAGTCGGGCCGATGGAACCGCGATACGGTAATGGCAGACAAGCGCGGTTTCCAATCCCCCGCCAAGCGCCGTCCCATGGATGGCCGCGACGACAGGCTTATGCGCAGCTTCAATCATGTTGAGCACCGCATTGAAATCCGGTCCTTGCGGCGCCTTTCCAAATTCGGTGATGTCGGCGCCTGCAATGAAGGTTGATCCCGCGCAACGCAGCACAATCGCTTTGACCGAGTCGTCAGCAAGTGCGAGTTCAAAACCGTCCTTCAACCCCTGCCGGACATGCCATGACAGCGCATTAACGGGCGGGTTATCGACCAGAACAACCAGGATATCATCGATTTTCTGCGTGGTGACTGACTGCACGGTAAGCTCCTCAATATCGGCGCAGGCCATGTTTGATCTGCTAGACGGGTAAGATTGAATATCTCGATGGTTCTAGAATGTTTTGGGTCGCGCTGGCAATCCCGCTGCATCACCAAAGCGCAGCGCGCAGATGTCTGGCGTTAGTTTTTCAGGCTTTGAATAATCGCCGAAAAATCCATGCCGCCTTTTCCAGCGGCGTCAAATTGCGCGTATAGTTCGGCCGCCCGCGCGCCCATGGGCACATCGGCGTTGACGGACTGCGCGGCTTCCATCGCCAGCTTAAGGTCCTTCAGCATCAGTGCGGTCGCAAATCCGCCCTGATAATCATTATCCGCAGGCGACGTCGGTCCGACGCCGGGAACGGGGCAATAGCTGGTCATCGACCAGTTTTGGCCAGAGGCTTTCGACGAAATGTCGTAAAAGGTTTGAAGGTCGAGCCCAAGCTTTTCAGCCATGGCAAAAGTTTCGCAGGTCGCAATCATCGATGCACCCAGCAGCATGTTGTTGCATATCTTTGCCGCCTGACCGGCCCCTGATCCGCCAGCATGAATGACCGCCTTGCCCATCGCCGACAGGATCGGCTCTGCCCGCGCAAAGGCGGTATCGGTGCCACCCACCATGAAGGTCAATGTGCCCCCATTGGCCGCCGCGAT
>CAZCXQ010000343.1:0-1811 GCA_964502655.1 uncultured Sphingorhabdus sp. | reverse complement strand
GGCCGATTCACCGAAATTCCCACCCTTCATGGATCCCGACCAATTCGCCAAAATGCTTGAGGGTTCGGCAGCCTCTGCGGCGGACCCAATGAAGGCATATCGCGCCGCGATGGACGCGTGGGGAACGATACTCGCGCCATTGGCCAAGGCCGGTCGCAGCAAAATTGATCCGTCGGATCGCCGCTTTGCTGCACCTGAATGGGAACATCCCGTTTTCGACCTGATGCGTCAGGGATATCAGGTGATGTCTGACTATATGCTCGGCGCGGCTGACCAGCTGGATGGTGTCGCCGATAGTGACAAAGCAAAAATGGGCTTTGCCGTGCGCAGCATGATAGAGGCGATGAGCCCGGCAAATTCGCCCTTCACCAACCCCGTCGCACTACAACGGGCGATGGAAACCAACGGCGCAAGCCTGATGTCAGGCATGCAGAACCTGATGACAGATTTGCAACGCGGTCAGCTGACGCATACTGATTCCTCGGCCTTTAAGCTGGGCGAAAACATCGCGGCAACGCCAGGCAAAGTCGTCCATCAAACGCCGTTATACCAGCTGATCCAATATGACCCGACAACCCCGGACGTGTTGGCAACGCCGCTGATTATTTTTCCGCCATGGATAAACCGGTTCTATATTCTCGATCTAACAGCGGAAAAAAGCTTCATCAAATATTGCGTTGACCAAGGCATCACCGTTTTTGTCGTGTCTTGGAAATCTGCTGATAGCTCGATGAAGGACATCATCTGGGACGATTACATCGCGGCGCAGATTGATGCGATTGATACGGTTCGCGACGGCCTAGGCGTGCCAGATGTGCATGCGATCGGATATTGTGTTGCGGGAACGACCTTGGCAGCGACGCTTGCCGTCCTCGCCGCAACCGGTGGTGCCGACAAGGTGCGCAGCGCGACATTCTTTACCGCGCAAGTCGACTTCAGCACGGGCGGCGAGCTGCTGAATTTCATCGACGACAACCAGATTGCGATGGTCGAAACGTTGAGCGCCCCGCATGGCTATTTGGACGGTCGCTTCCTTGCG
The DNA here is from genome assembly GCA_964502655.1 of uncultured Sphingorhabdus sp. Classification (GTDB taxonomy): domain Bacteria; phylum Pseudomonadota; class Alphaproteobacteria; order Sphingomonadales; family Sphingomonadaceae; genus Sphingorhabdus_B. Next base: position 772 of record CAZCXQ010000343.1, on the reverse strand, counting down.
CTGACGTTCAACATGCTGCGCGGTAAGGACCTGATTTGGTCGACGGTCGTCAAAAATTATTTGCTGGGCGAAGATTATCCCGCATTCGATCTGCTGCATTGGAATGGCGACGTCACCAATCTTCCGGCAAAATGGCACAAAGCCTATTTGGCGGATCTCTATCGCGATAACCGTCTGGTTGAACCGGACAGCCTATCTGCGCTGGGTACGCCGATTGATTTGCGTCGCGTGCAAACACCTTCTTATGTTCAGGCTGGACGTGAAGACCATATTGCGCCTGCCGAAAGCGTTTGGAAGTTGCAGGATCACCTGAGCGGCCCTGTCAAATTCCTGTTGGCCGGCAGCGGACATATTGCGGGTGTGGTGAACCCCCCGGCGCAAAACAAATATCAATATTGGACCAACGAAGGCACCGCAGGCTCGCTCGAAGAATACATCGACGGCGCCACCGAAACCAAGGGCAGCTGGTGGCCCGATTGGCTCGTTTGGCTGCTGGACAAGGGTGACGATAAAGTCCCTGCACAGGGTGCACGCATAGCCGGTGAAGGCGCGATGAAGGCGCTGGAATCCGCCCCGGGAAGCTATGTAAAAGCGCGATGAGATTCAGTTGACGTTTACGTAAACGTCGACTAATTCTGCGTCAGCTATTTTGAGGAGAATCGTGATGCAATTGGAATTCAGTCCCGAAGAAATCGCCTTCCAACAGGAAGTGCGCACATTCATCGCCGAAAATTATCCCGCCGATCTGCGCGCAAAGCAGGATGAAGGCGAA
>CAZCXQ010000342.1:0-1819 GCA_964502655.1 uncultured Sphingorhabdus sp. | reverse complement strand
CGTGCGCAGACAAAAGCGCCGTAAATCCGCCGATGCCTTCATGGCCGAACTTGCCGCGCTGACCCCCGGCGATCTCGTGGTGCATCAGGACCATGGTATTGGCCGATATGAGGGCCTGATTTCGATACCCGTGGGCAACAGCCCCCATGATTGCGTTGCCCTGACTTATTCGGGCGGAGACAAGCTTTATGTCCCCGTTGAGAATATCGACGTTCTGTCACGTTATGGCTCCGACAGCGAGCATGTATCACTCGACAAGCTGGGTGGTGAGGCATGGCAGCGGCGCAAGTCGAAGCTGAAAGAACGCATCCGCGCAATCGCGGGTGAATTGCTCAAAACCGCTGCCGAACGCGCGCTTCGTCCGGGTTCCATCATTGAAGTCGACGGTCCGGCTTATGCCGGCTTTGTCGACCGTTTCCCTTATGAGGAAACCGAAGACCAGCTGCGCGTGATTGAAGAAGTGCTGCAGGATTTGTCCGCAGGCAAACCCATGGACCGGCTCGTGTGCGGCGATGTCGGGTTTGGAAAAACCGAAGTCGCCATGCGCGCGGCATTTGCAGCGGCAATGGCGGGGCTTCAGGTCGCGGTGATTGCGCCGACGACATTGTTGGCGCGGCAGCATTATTCGAACTTTGCCGAACGTTTCCGTGACCTGCCGTTAAAGCTCGGCCGGCTTTCACGGCTTGTGCCGACCGCCGAAGCCACACAAACGCGTGAAGCCCTGGCGGATGGCACTTTGGATATCGTGGTGGGAACGCATGCCGTTCTTGCAAAGTCGCTTGCGTTCAAACGGCTTGGCCTCGTCATTGTTGACGAAGAACAACGGTTCGGCGTCAATCATAAGGAGCAATTGAAAGCGCTGAAGACCGACGTGCATATGCTGACGCTGACGGCGACACCGATCCCGCGGACGCTGCAAATGGCGATGTCTGGCTTGCGCGAGCTGTCCGTCATCCAGACGCCCCCTGTCGACCGTCTGGCGGTGCGTACCTATGTTATGCCATGGGACCCCGTGGTGCTGCGCGAAGCGTTGCTGCGCGAACATTATCGTGGTGGGCAAAGCTTCTTTGTCGTGCCACGCATAACCGACCTTACCGAGATTGAGGAATATCTGCGGACCGAAGTGCCTGAAGTGAAATATGTCACCGCGCACGGGCAAATGTCACCGACGCAGGTCGAAGAACGCATGAGCGCTTTTTATGAAAAGCGCTACGACGTCCTTTTGTCGACGACGATTGTAGAAAGCGGATTGGACATACCGAGCGCCAACACCTTGATCATCCACCGTGCCGACCGCTTTGGCCTTGCCCAATTATATCAGCTGCGCGGTCGCGTCGGGCGTTCGAAAACCCGTGCTTATGCCTATCTGACGCATGAACCGAATCGCGTACTGACCGAAACGGCCGAAAAGCGCCTGAAGGTGCTGGGTGATCTCGATAGCCTTGGCGCCGGGTTCCAGCTTGCGAGCCACGATCTCGACATTCGCGGTGCGGGCAACTTGGTGGGCGATGAACAGTCCGGCCATATCAAAGAGGTCGGCTTTGAATTGTACCAATCGATGCTGGAAGAAGCGATCTTGGAGGCGCGTGCTGGCGCACATGGCCTCGCAAAACCGCGCGGCAGCTTCTCGCCGCAAATCACCATCGATGCGCCAATCCTCATTCCCGAAGATTATGTACCCGATCTGTCGGTCCGCATGGCGCTCTATCGCCGTTTGAACGATCTCGAAGAAGGTCAGGACGTCGAAGGTTTTGCCGCGGAAATGACCGATCGCTTCGGCCCGATACCGGAACCAACGCAGAACCTGCTGAAGCTTATC
>CAZCXQ010000341.1:0-1822 GCA_964502655.1 uncultured Sphingorhabdus sp. | reverse complement strand
AGGCGCGGCATCGACATGATATTGCTTCAGCGGCCCCGCCAATTCAGCGGTCTCACCATAAGCATGGCCAGCATTCAGCGCCGCGATATTGGCGTCGGCCAAAACCTGATTCTTGGCGAATTTGGCGTTTAGCCAATCGATGATCGGCTGACGGTCGCGGTCAAACATCCAAAGCGCAAGACCAAGCGTCCACATATTCTTGCAGCGCAACGCGTCTTTGTTGCCCATGCCAAACGGCTTGACGGCTTCCAGCGTCAGCGCGCTGATATCGAACGCCAGCACCTGCCATTTTGCCAGGCTGCCATCTTCAAACGGGTTGGTGGTATATTTGGCTTTATCGAGGTTGCGTTGGTTAAACTCGCCTGTGTCCGCGATAATCAAACCACCTTCGCGCAATGAGCCGACATTGGTTTTCAGTGCGGCGGGGTTCATTGCAATCAGCACGTCCGGCTGGTCGCCAGCGGTATCAATTGCGGACGAACCAAAGTTAATCTGAAACGCCGACACACCGAAAAGCGTCCCGATAGGTGCGCGGATTTCGGCAGGAAAATCAGGGAATGTGGCAAAGTCATTGCCCGCCAGTGCCGACGACAGCGTAAACTGTCCTCCGGTCAACTGCATGCCGTCGCCGCTGTCTCCGGCAAAGCGCACAACGACTGCGTCGCTTTGCACTGGAGTATGTCCGCTCGTCTGTTCGTCTTTGAATGCCGTAGCCATGCGTTCTAGCCCGTCTTTAATTGCAACTTTATTGCCTTTTCGCCTAATCCCATTCGCCGCGCACTGCAATGTTAGAAAAACTATAGGTGGATATGCTGGACGCATTGCCCAAGCCACCCTAGGAAGCGGCAGAAATGGAGAATGCGATGACCGATACCCCACCTTATGTCCGTCCAGACGTGGCATTGTTTCTGCAATTTCTGAACGCGGTACCCGGCCCTAAATTTTGGCAAGTGCCCGCTGATGAAGCCCGCGCGATGACCGCAGCGATGCGCGACGTTGCGGATGCACCTGTTGGCGAACTGGCGGTTATTCGCGATTTATCGATTCCCGGCCCCGCCGGAGCCATCCCTGCGCGATTATATGACAGCCGCGAAGAGCGCGAAGCCGGCCCTGTCATGGTGTTTTACCATGGCGGAGGATTCGTCATCGGCAGCCTGTATACCTATGAACCCTATTGCGCCGAAGTTGCGCGCCTCCTCGATTTGCCGGTCATCTCCATCGATTATCGACTGTCACCCGAATATCCATTCCCTGCCCCAGCCGAGGATTGTGAAGCCGCAACGCGCTGGATTGCAACAAGCCCTGCGGAACTGGGACGGCAAGTGACTGGGCTCATCACATCGGGGGACAGTGCTGGCGGCAACCTAACGATTGTCACCACGATGGCGCTTCGCGACCGTCCGGCGGCCGTGCCTGTGTTGGTGCAGCATCCGATTTACCCCGTCGTCACGCTCGATGCTGACTGGCCGAGCATGCGTGAATTTGCCAACGGTTATTTGCTAACCGACGAAGCAATGGCCTATTTCGGCGAGGGCCACGCACCAACGCCCGGAGACTATCGGTCCGAGCCGTTGAATTTCAGCCAGCAGGGCATGCCACCGAGCCTTGTTACCACTGCAAGCCTTGATCCGTTGCGCGACCAAGGCATCGCTTATGTTGAAAAGCTGAAACAGGACGGCGTGCGCGTCGAACATCGCAGTGCCGAGGGCAATATTCACGGGCATATCAACATCCGTCAGGCCATCCCCTCCGCCCAATCGGACATAGAGGGCAATATCGCCGCGCTGAAAGACCTGCTTGCAGAAGTGGCGGCAACAGCATG
>CAZCXQ010000340.1:0-1838 GCA_964502655.1 uncultured Sphingorhabdus sp. | reverse complement strand
GCTGGATGCCCGGCGAATGGCGCGAGGACGGCCCCGGCAACCCCGTCTGGCTCGACCCGTGGCGGCCCATGTGGTGCGGAGCACTTCAAAAGCGGTGGGTGTCCCGCATGAGGCATGACACGGGCGGGGCTCCGGGCGGTTGGGGCCTGGCGTAACTCATGCGTCATGGCTTGCGGCGCCTGACGGCCATGCGGCCTGAGAGCCTCCTCTCGGCAGAGAGAGGCACGAACGCTGCCGCTTTGGGCGCGGAGCTGGTGAGCTTTGCGAACCACACTGGAAGGGCCGTTCACTTGGCGGGTGCGAATCGGAGGCGAGGAACGAGCCGAGATAGACAACGAGGCACGAGTTGCCCGAAGGGCGAGATGAGCGCAGCGAACGAGTCAACCGGAGACGATCAGGAGCACACTCCCTTGCGGCAGGGGCGGGAGCGGGCGGAGCATCATCACGGCTGGCAACGGTGCGGAGCCGAGGAGCTTTGCGACGAGCTGGGCTGTCACGGGATCTTCGTTACTGCATCAGCCTCCCATAAATAGACGATGCCTTTTGTGACTACAGCATCACGAAGATCATCTCCACCTACCATGAGATTGTCCTGGATACGATCCAAGCACTCAATGCGAATGCACCAAGGCAATTCAAGGGGCACCAGAAGTTCAACAAGGTCATCAATGGAGATCACCGCCGAAAGCGTTGCCCTGTTTATTGAGACGTTGAACAAGGGCACATCAGCAGGCCAGTCCATCAAAGCAAAGTCCCAGCCTTCCTTCCCCTGGCCTAGCAGGACATCTGAGAGCCGCAGGCTGATGATTTTCCACTCTGCCTGTAATTGATCACTCACACCCGACCACTGCTCATGCCCAAGTAGCGATTGAAGAACTTCAATCACCTCGAATTTAGAGCTGAGTTTGGTTACTTGATAATGCGCCATACAAAAATGAGGAGAATATCACCAGTAGCCAAAGCCACCCATCCAGCCATAGTAGGAGTTTGATCCCGCTGATTGTGTCTCTTTTGATTGTTCCATATGCCAGGTCTGAACATCTCCAACAGCCCGACATAAATCTGATGATCCCATTGTCACGATTGAGCTGAGTTGGTAGGTGCTCTCGATCAAAGCCCCCTTAGCTCCGTCCGTTTGTCCGGCATTGGCAATTGCAGCGCCACCAAGAATCACAGAACCAACGACAGCAGCCTTAGCGAGTCCACGGCCAGCGTAGCTCAAGTAGGGCACCTTTCTGCCACTAGCAGCGACAAACACGGATTCTGACGCGACCATAGGTTTGAATAATGCCCTTCCAGTTGTCGCCTCCCACTTGGCAACTTCCGCAGGTCCCTTTCCAACGACTTCGTTGAAGCCCTTGATATACCCGTTCGTTGTTGTGCCACCAGGCTTGATGTGTTCCACGAATTCTTTAGCAAGCTGCTGTTGTTGCTTGGCGCTCATCTCACCCACGTTTGCAGCCGCTTTATTCTTGGTTGCCCAATCTTGTTTGAACGCATCAAATTCACCCTCGACCTGAGCTGTGTATCCCGTCTTCGAGCCGTGTGCAGTGAAGTTGTGATCGGGGGCCGGAACTGTCGCTTTATCAAAAATCTCGTGTGCGCCTTTGTCGGTAAAGCCTTGCTTGTCCCAGAGTTCCGCTGGGTTCAAATGATGGCCCTTACCCTCAACCGTGTGTCCGGCCTTAGTGACGCGCTTCTCGGCTAAGCCTTTTGGATCAAAACCACTCCAAGGGTTCTGTTTCACATAGGCATAGAGGTTGGGGCCGTCGCGCACATCTGGCGCGAGGTCGTAGCTCGATACGGGCAGCTCCCAGACGTGGTTCCCTGGCTGCACG
>CAZCXQ010000339.1:0-1857 GCA_964502655.1 uncultured Sphingorhabdus sp. | reverse complement strand
TATGCATACAAGGCAGCGACATTGCAGGCATGAGCAGGACATGAGCATTTGGTGAAAAATGAAATCAGATAGTCTCCGGTTCGGCCGCTTCACGCTTCAGGGCAGCAGCCGACGCCTGTATTGCGATGGCGTGGTCGTCGATGTCTCCAGCCGCTATTTCGATGCGCTTGTTTTGCTCGCAACCAATGCCGGCGCGCTTGTGTCGAAAGACCAGTTCATGGACGATGTCTGGCGCGGTGTTCCTGTCACCGACGAAGCGCTCACACAATGTATTCGCAGCCTGCGCCGCGTGCTTGGGGATGATGCCGCGCGGCCGATGTTTATCGAGACCGTTCCAAAGCATGGCTATCGCTTTATCGCCCCTGTGGAACGTGATGGTGGACCGGCAACCATCACGGCCACCGCCACAGCTGCCACGACCGATTGGGCGACATTTTGGGCACTGGGCGGGGCGGGCGTTGTCGGCGGTGGCCTGGCGGGGCTGCTGGGCGGTTTGTTTTACGGTTTTGCCGGGGCCTCGCAGCCAATGGCACCGGGCATGGGCGCGACGTCCATCGTCCTTGTCCTGACCGCGATTACGGTGCTGGTCGCGTTATTGGGCGCTGCGGGCGTGAGCTTCGGTATTGCTGCGATTGGCCTGTGGAATTCCGGGCGCTGGTCCGCAACGATGGCCGGCGGCGCGGTGGGCGGTTTCCTGATCGGCGGCATTGTGAAGCTGCTTGGCTTGGATGCGTTTAATTTGGTGCTCGGGCAATCGCCCACGCAAATGACGGGTGCGCTGGAAGGTGCGGTTATTGGTGCCGCTGTCGGCCTTGGCCTATGGCTTGGCCGACGGCAGGCGCGCCACATGCCGCTGCGGTTCGCGATACTGCCGGCAGCTTTGATTGGTGGCCTTGGCGGTGCAGGCATTGTTATGGCCGGTGGGCGCTTGCTTGGCGGCAGCATATATGAGCTGGCCCGGCTGCTTCCGCAATCGCGGCTGCGGTTTGACCAAATCGGTGGCTTGTTTCGCGAGACTGGCTTTGGCCCCATCAGTCAGATCGTCACCGCCGGTCTGGAGGGCATGTTGTTTGCCGCAGGCGTTACCGCTGCCATCTTGTTGGCACAGCGGCAGCGGGGTGCATGATTTCGACGAAAATGCGAAATATTCTTGCGGGCGACGGCGGGAATAGTTGGCGTTCACGCCTCGACGCTATAGTCGGATCGCAGAGATTTTGAGAGTTGGGGAAATGATAATATGCGAAGTGTATTTTTGGTCGGTGCAGCCTTCATGATGGCGCCGATTTCGTCGGTCGCTATGGCCGCAAATTCAGCCACCGCCGATGTCGCAGGCACATTGACCTATCCGCAAACCAAAACCGTCAATGTCGTCGATGAACAATTCGGCGTGAAGGTTGCCGATCCCTATCGCTGGCTGGAAGATGATGTGCGCGTCAATCCCGAAGTCGCCGAATGGGTGAAGGCGCAAAATGCCGTCACCGACGCATATTTGGAAACATTGCCCGGCAAGAAAATACTCGCCGAGCGCATGAAAAAGCTTTTCGATTATGAACGCTTTGGCCTTCCTGAAAAAGCCGGTGGTTATTATTTCTTCACAAAGAATGACGGCCTGCAAAACCAGTCCGTGCTGTATGTGCGCAAGGGGCTGACGGGGGCGGACCGTGTTTTGATCGACCCCAATCTATGGGCAAAAGACGGCGCCACTGCGCTCGATAGCTGGGTGCCGTCGAAAAATGGTAAGTTGCTGGCCTATTCTGTTCAAGATGGCGGTTCAGACTGGCGGACGATTAAAGTCCTCGACACCGTGACCGGCAAGGTTCTCGCCGATGAAATCAACTGGGCAAAATTCACCAACAT
>CAZCXQ010000338.1:0-1877 GCA_964502655.1 uncultured Sphingorhabdus sp. | reverse complement strand
CATGCGCCAGATACAAGCCCAACATAGCCCGAACCGATCATTGCGATTTTCATTACGATACCCTTTTGGAGGCGACTGCCGATTGCTTGCGCCTTATGCCTTTATCATGACAGGAACAAGTCTTGCGTCGGCATGTTCAGCCGAACGCGCGTATGTCAGGCTGGTCGACGACGGGTATGATCGATGATTTCCGCTATGCGCTTGCTGGCTTGACCATCCCCGAATGGATTGTGCGCGCGGGCCATCGCTGAATAGGCGGCATCGCTGTCCAAAAGCGTGAAAATTTCGGAAATGATGCGGTCTTTATTGGTACCGATGAGCTTGGCTGTGCCCGCTGTGACGCCTTCGGGGCGCTCGGTGGTGTCACGCATCACCAGCACCGGCTTTCCAAGCGCGGGTGCCTCTTCCTGAACGCCACCGCTATCGGTTAACATGATGTGCGATATCGACAGTAAGCGGGCGAAGTTGGGATAGTCCAAGGGTTCAATCATCGCGACATTGGGCAGATCGCCAAGCGATGCTTCCATGACTGCCCGCACATTTGGGTTCATATGCACAGGGAAGATGCAAGCCACATCGTCCCGCGCCGCAATGGCCCGAATGGCCGCTGCGATATTGTCCATGCCATCGCCGAAATTCTCCCGGCGGTGCGCCGTGATGCCAATGATCTTGCGGCCACGGAACCGTTCTTCATATGGCGCAAGGTTTGCTGCCAATGCCGGGTTTTGCGCGATGCGGTCGGTTACCCAATGCAGCGCATCAACCCCTGTGTTGCCGGTGACAAAGATATTTTCGGGGGATACCGCCTCTGCGGTAAGCGCAGCCGCAGACACAGCGGTTGGCGCGAAATGCTGATCCGCAATCGAGCCGATAATCTTGCGGTTCACCTCTTCGGGCCAAGGCTGGCGGATATTGTTGCTGCGCAAACCCGCCTCGACATGGCTCACCGGAATTTGGCGATAATAAGCGGCGAGCGCGCCAGCCATCGCGGTTGCGGTGTCGCCTTGGACAATCACGCGGTCGGGTTTTGCAGAATCGAGCACGCGGCCAATCGCCTCCAACAAGCGCGCTGTGAGCGCATCAAGCGACTGCCCGGGTTGCATGAGGTCGAGGTCATAATCCGGAACGATGCCGCTGATTGCCAGCACTTGATCCAGCATTTGGCGATGTTGCGCGCTCACCAAAATTTCCGTGCGCATATTGGCGTAGCTAGCCAACGCATTGACCACAGGAAATAATTTTATGGCTTCTGGCCGCGTGCCAAAGATAACCATATTCTTATGCATGTCGGGGTCCTGCAGTCGATGCGCCTGTGCAGGTGGCTGTCTAAGCCCAACATGTTAAGAAGTGACGAAGCCACAGCGCCAAAGGATGGGCCCATTGGGAGTCCGCTGCGGTAACCGTCAGGCCGCGCCTTTTTCCTGCTCAGCCAGTTCCTGCTGCAAACGGCGCGTGACGGCTTCTGGCGATCCCGTATATTTCGCAAGCCGTGAATATATCAGCGGGATGAGGATGAGCGTAATCAGCGTGGCGAGCGTTACACCGAAGACGATGACCACCCCGATAGAGGCCCGTGCTGCGCCGCCAGCGCCACCCGCAATAGCCAGCGGGACCGCGCCAAATACCGTCGCGATCGAGGTCATCAGAATCGGCCGCAAACGGCGCGTTGCGGCCTGCTGGATCGATTCCAGAATCTCCATGCCCTCATCGCGCAGCTGGTTTGCAAATTCGACGATTAGAATGCCGTTCTTTGCCGCAAGCCCGACGAGCATGACAATACCAATCTGGCTGTAGAGGTTGAGCGTCATCCCCGTCAGCGCAAGTCCAATGATACCGCCGCCGCCGGCCAAGGGGCCCGTGGTGATACTCGTCGCAGG
>CAZCXQ010000337.1:0-1885 GCA_964502655.1 uncultured Sphingorhabdus sp. | reverse complement strand
ACGGGCTGCCTTGACGCATTGTTAAGCCAATGAAGCTGAAAGGACCGGCAACGCTATTGACGGCGCTGGCGTTGCTCAGCCCGGCCACGCTTGGCGCACAGTCTGCGCCCACAAAAGCCCCCAATATCGTCATCCTTTTGGCCGATGATTGGGGCTTTAGTGATGTCGGCGCCTTCGGCGGAGAGATTGCGACGCCCAATATCGACGCGCTTGCCGCCAAGGGCGTGCGTTTTTCGAACTTCCATGTGGCAGGGTCCTGCTCGCCAACGCGGGCGATGCTGCAAACCGGCGTGATCAACCACCGCGCGGGTCTGGGCAATATGCCGGAGACAATTCCGCCGGAACATCTCGGCAAACCGGGTTATGAGGCGCATCTGAACAACCGCGTCGTGACCATTGCGGACCAGCTGCGCGCGGGTGGTTACCGCACCTATCTGACCGGAAAATGGCATCTGGGCCACACGCCCGATACCTTGCCGACGGCACGCGGCTATGACCACGCGCTCGCGCTGGCGCAATCGGGTGCGGACAATTTTGAAGATAAGCCCAATCTGCTGATTTATGACAAGACCGAGTGGAGTGACGATGGAAAGCCGGCCAAGCTGCCGAAACGCTTTTACTCCTCAACGCTGATTATCGACAGGATGATCGGCTATATCGACCGCGGCAGGGCCAGCGGAAAACCGTTTCTGGCATCCGTCAATTTCATCGCCAACCATATTCCGGTGCAGGCACGCGATGCGGACATTGCGGCTTATGCCGGGCGCTACAATGCTGGCTGGACCGCTCTACGCAAAGAGCGCCGCGCCGCAGCGATTGCCAAAGGCGTGATGCCCGCGAACGTTGCGATGGTGACTATGGGCACCAGTGGTAATTGGTCGAAATTGTCGGCAGAGCAAAAGCGGCAACGTGCGGGTGCCATGGCCGCTTATGCTGCCATGGGCACGGCGATGGACCGCGAAATCGGCCGATTAGTTGCGCATCTGAAGGCGATCGGTGCATATGAGAACACCATTTTCGTGTTTCTGTCGGACAATGGCGCGGAAGCGACTGACCCCATGAACATGGGCGCATTTACGCGCTGGAACGCCAACCTTCTCTATGATCAAGGCATCGCCCAGCAGGGACGCCCGGGTTCGCTGACCGCACAAGGTGCGGGATTTGCCAGCGCATCGGTATCGCCGCTGCGTGGTTACAAGTTTACCGCGAACGAAGGTGGCTTGCGTGTTCCGATGATCATCGCCTGGCCGGGTAACCGGGCGATTAAGGGTGGCACCATTGCATCGGGTTTTGCGCACGTGACTGACATGCCGCTGACGTTGCTAAAGCTCGCAGGCGTCGCGCCGCAGCAAGGCAGTTTTTCCGGGCGCCGGGTCGAGCCCATGATTGGGATGGACCTGACACCGATGCTCACAGGGGCTGCATCGTCCGTCCATTCGGCGGACAAGCCTTTGGGCTATGAATTGTCGGGCAATGCGGTGCTGTTCAAAGGCGATTACAAGCTCATCAAAAACCTGCCGCCTTATGGCGATGGCCGCTGGCGGCTTTACAACATTACCACCGACCCCGGTGAGACCAACGATCTGTCCGGTTCCGACCCGCAACGTTTTGCGGATATGCAATCCGATTACGCCGTCTTTGCCAAGGCAAACAACGTGCTGCCCATGCCGGACGGCTACACTGCGCCCAAACAGATATTCGCAAATGCCCTGCGCACCTTGCTGATACCGCGGCTTATCGCGTTGTGGCCAGTGGGCGTGCTATTATTGATAGCAACATCCGCCGTTATCTGGTGGCGCAGACGGCGGCGATGGGCAGCTTAACCGCCGAACCTCCGCCTAGGCAGCGATGAAATTGCGGATCAACGCGACCAGTTGTTCGGGCT
>CAZCXQ010000336.1:0-1914 GCA_964502655.1 uncultured Sphingorhabdus sp. | reverse complement strand
TCATGCCCACAAAGCCGCCGTCCAGTCCCAAGTATGCGTCCCAGCCTTGGCGCACTGCGGCTTCCACGGCCACGCGCACGCCTGTGCCCAACACGCTTTGGCGATAACTGGCGTCTTGTGCGTTGAAAAGTTCCCAACAAGGCAGAGACACCACGGCAGTAGCGATGCCGGATGCCTCGAGCTTTTCGCGGGCTTGCACCGCCAGCATCACTTCAGAGCCTGTGGCCAGCAGCGTGACCTGCCGTGCACCGCAGGCCGCTTCGTGCAAGACATAAGCGCCACGGCCAGACAGGTTGGCCGGCGTGTGCGTGCCGCGTACCAGCGGCAGTGACTGGCGCGCAAACACCAGACTGACAGGACCGCTGGTGTGGGCCAGAGCCGCTTCCCAACATTCGGCAGCCTCGACCGCGTCCGCCGGGCGCATCACCAGCATGTTGGGCATGGCCCGCAGCGACGCCAGAGTTTCAACAGGCTGGTGTGTGGGGCCGTTTTTGCCGATGCCGATCGAGTCGTGGCTGAACACGAATTTAACGGGCAAGCCCATCAGTGCGGCCATGCGCATCGCGGGGCGCTGGTAGTCGGCAAAAGCCAGATAGGTCACCGACAGCGGCAACACACCGCCATGCGCGGCCATGCCGTTGGCCATGGCGCCCATGACATGTTCGCGCACACCGCAATGCACATAGGCGCCTTGGCGGTCGGCGGCCGTGAAGGCCGTCAAGCCCCGTTTGTGGCTGGTCGGTGCTTCCAGATCCGCGCAGCCCACCATGCGCTCGGGCAACCAAGGTGTCAACAGGTCGTTGATTTCGGCCGAGATGAAGATGCCGCTGGGCGCAGGGGGGGTGTGCAACGCGTTTTGTTTGTAGTCCAGTAAAACTTGTGGCCAGTTGGCAGGCAACTCCCCACGCATCACGCGCTCAAATTCAGCGCGCTCGGCCGCAGACAACGCGGCCACCCGTGAATGCCAAGCCGTGTGTTCGCCATGGCTGCGCTCGCCTGCTGCACGCCAGGCCTGCTGCACCTCGGTAGGCACTTCAAACGGGCCGTGCTTCCAGCCCAGCAATTCGCGCGCTGCCTGGGCGTCTTCGGCAAACAAGCGGCCACTGTGGCCGCCGCGCTGGCCTTGCAAGCGTGCAATGCCTTTGGCAATTACGGTGCGGCATGCCAGCATGGAGGGGCGCGGATCAAGGCGCGCAGCATCGAGTGCAGCCGACACAGCCTCGATGTCGTGGCCGTCCACTTCCATCACATGCCAGCCTGCCACGCGAAAGCGTTCGGCCACGTTTTCGCTGATCGACAACGCGGTGCTGCCGTCGTCGGTGATTTGGTTGTCGTCCCACAGCAGCACCAGCTTGCCCAGTTGCAAATGGCCGGCCAATGAAATCATTTCCTGACCCACGCCTTCTTGCAGGCAACCGTCGCCCACAAACGCGTAGGTGAAGTGGTTGACCAGCTTGCTGCCAAAGCGGGCGTTCAGATAGGCCTCTGCCACGGCCATGCCCAAGGCGTTGGCAATCCCTTGGCCCAGTGGGCCGGTGGTCACTTCGATGCCGTTGGCTTGGCCGTGGGGTCGTTCGGGGTGGCCTTCACAGACTGAGTCCAGTTCGCGAAAGCGCTGGATGGCTTCGATGGGAAAGTCCGGATAGCCCGTCAGGTGCAGCAGCGCGTACAGCAGCATCGAGCCATGCCCGTTGGACAGCACCACGCGGTCACGGTCCCACCAAGCAGGATCAGCCGGGTTGAATTTGAGGTGGCGCGTGTACAGCGCCGTGGCGATTTCGGCCATCCCCAGGGGCACCCCTTGGTGGCCTTCCTGGGCCTTGGCGATGGCGTCGATCGAGAGAAAACGGATGGCGTCGGCCAAGGCTTGTTGCGGGTGTGCGCTCATGGGGTGTGGCGGTCTTGCTGCAAAGC
>CAZCXQ010000335.1:0-1920 GCA_964502655.1 uncultured Sphingorhabdus sp. | reverse complement strand
AAACTGCCGAGTTCGACAAGATTTACGTGCAGTATAAGGAAGCGCCCGAAGTCACCAAAAGGCGGCTATATTACGAAACAATGGAGCAAGTGCTTGGCAAGGTCGACAAGACGATTGTCGAAACCGGCGGCGTAACGCCGTATCTTCCGCTCCCTGAGTTTCAGAAAAAGGCCGCGCAAAAGGCTGAACCCGTTGTTGTGACAGGAAAAAAGCAATGATGACGAATATCATCAGAAACCCTATCTATCTGGCAGTGATTGGTATCGGTGCGCTCATTTTGTGGAGCATGTCGGTCACCATCGTCCCTGAGACGCAACAAGCGATTATCAGCAGCTACGGCAAGGTTGACCGCGTTGTGAACAAATATCGTGCGAACGAACAATTTGGCGAAACACGCGCGGGCCTCACCTTCCGTATCCCTTTTGTTGAACAAATCCAGATTGTCGACAAGCGCGTGTTGAGCGTCGAAATGGATCAGCAGGAAGTGCTTTCCACGGACCAGCTGCGACTGCAAGTTGATGCTTTTGCCCGGTTCCGCATCACGCAACCTGATGTAATGTATCGGACCATCCGTACCGAAGATCGCCTGCGCGACCAGTTGAAGACAATCTTGGGCTCATCGCTTCGCAACGAATTGGGCAAGCGCACCTTTGCGGCGTTGCTCAGCGCCGAGCGCGGCGAAGTTATGGAGAATATCCAGACGGCGTTGAACCGTGAAGCCAAGAAATATGGCGCAGAAGTCATTGATGTCCGCATTAAGCGCGCAGATTTGCCTGCAGCGACTTTGCAGTCGGCCTATAACCGGATGCGCAGCGCGCGTAATCAGGAAGCGATTGCGATCGATGCCGAGGGCCAGAAAGAAGCGCAGATTATCCGCGCAGACGCCGAAGCCGAAGCTGCACGCATCTACGCCATAAGCTATGGCAAGGATCCGGGTTTCTACGACTTCTACCGCGCCATGCAGAGCTATCGCCAGACTTTCCAAAATGGCGAAGGATCAAGCAACATCATCTTGTCGCCGCAAAACGCGTATCTTGAGAAATTCCGTACCGGACGTTAGTCGAACGACGGATGACTTTGGCCAATTGGATGGCATCCATTCAATTGGTGTTAAGCTTTACCACGCCATCGAATGGCGGACTTTCGGGCCTTCTGCCCAATTGAATATACGAGAGGAATGACATCCGTGCGTTACGCTTATGCAGTTACCACCGCGCTTTTGATGACAGGTGCCGCCGTAGCTTTGGTCAACGACAATCCCGTGACCGCGCAAACCGGCCTTGCTGTTTCGGAACAAGTTAATCTCGCGCCCGGCGGCGCACCGTCGAGCTTTGCAGACTTGGCCGCACAGTTGCAGCCAGCGGTGGTCAACATCGCCACGCGTAAAAAGGTGCAGGTCGCGACAAGCTTTAACCCGCTAACCGGCGAACGTCGTCCGGTAACGCAGGACCAAGCAAGCGGTGGCTCAGGCTTTTTGATCTCGAGCGATGGCTATATCGTGACCAACAACCATGTTGTCGCGGGTGGCCCATCGGGCGATGCGGTTGACCGCGTGACCGTCACCTTGTTTGATGGCAAGGAATATGATGCCGAAATCGTCGGCCGTGACCCACAGTCAGACATCGCGTTGCTGAAAATCCGTGCGACCGATTTGCCGTTCGTCAAAATGGCCGATTCCAGGAAAAACCGTGTGGGCGATTGGGTCATCGCAATCGGTAACCCGCTTGGCCTTGGCAACACCGTGACCGCGGGCATCATCTCCGCGCTTCAGCGTAACATCGGCGCCGGTGGAGCCTATGACCGCTTCATTCAAACCGATACCGCCATCAACCCCGGCAACTCGGGTGGTCCCTTGTTCAATCTCAAGGGCGAAGTCGTTGGCATCAACAACCGCCTGATCTCGCCTGTTGGTGCAAATAT
>CAZCXQ010000334.1:0-1938 GCA_964502655.1 uncultured Sphingorhabdus sp. | reverse complement strand
GCTACGCTGCACCTGTAAAGGGTCGCAAAAAAGTCGTCGCCATCGATTATGGCATAAAGCACAATATCCTGCGCAATCTGGTTGATGTCGGTTGTGACGTCACGATTGTGAGCGCAACCGCAACGTTTGAAGAAATCATGGCGCATGCGCCCGATGGTCTGTTCCTGTCGAACGGCCCCGGCGACCCTGCTGCGACGGGCGTATATGCCGTTCCGGTGATCAAGCAGTGGCTGGACACCAAAAAGCCGTTGTTCGGCATTTGCCTTGGGCATCAGATGCTTGGCCTCGCGGTCGGCGCGAAGACCGAGAAAATGCATCAGGGGCACCGTGGCGCGAACCATCCCGTGAAGCGCCTGAGCGACGGCGCAGTCGAAATTACCAGCATGAACCATGGCTTTGCCGTGGATGCAGATACCTTGCCTGCCAACGCAAAGGCGACGCATATCAGCCTGTTCGACGGCAGCAATTGCGGCTTTGAACTCGCCGATCAGCCAGCATTTTCGGTGCAATATCACCCAGAAGCCTCACCCGGCCCGCAGGACAGCCATTATCTGTTCGAAAAATTTGCGGGGATGATGGGGAGGATTGGAAATTGACGCTCTCGGACTATGTAGAAGCAGCTATTCTGATAGAAGCCGCTAATCGACCGCAAGAAATTGCTCAGGGTTACACTGACTGGGCTACGATTGTAGCGAACCTAAAAAGTTTAGTCGGCGCACAAGTTCCTGACGAAGTGATTGAGTCACTCATGAACCGATTTTTGGATGAAGGCGTTGCCGAAGTCGTTCAAGATCAATTCGCAGGCGACTACTATAAGCTTAACTATGAGCAATTAGTTGAAACCCGGGATAGAAATTTAGTGGATGGCAGCTCTCTGGTTTTTAAATATGCGCTGGTTGGCAATCAATTTCTTCATAATGCCATCGCCAAATTTTCATCAGACGATGTTGATATATCAAGGCCGCAATTAGACCAACCAGAAGCGCAGATCCCTGCGGCTGACCGGATTGTTCCGCTTAATCATAACGAACCGGATTACATTAGCATTCGCCGTGAATTGAGCGCGATTGCCGAAGCAGCACGCGGTATCAACGACACCGATATTTCGGATGAACAACGCGACCGTATTAACAAAGGATTGGCTGCGGCATCAGAGCTTTGGGAGGCGACCGAGTTAAAGTTAATACATGTAAAAATCGGTGTCGTGATGGCGATTGAAGACGCTAAGCCAATATTCAAAGAAACTGCCCGCCTCTCAGCGATTGATGCACTGATTGCAGCGATAAAAGCCTTCATAAAAGCCACGACTGGCGTGGACTTGGAAAACGTATTTTAATGCCCAAACGTACTGACATAAAATCCATCCTCATCATCGGCGCGGGCCCCATCATCATCGGGCAGGCGTGCGAGTTCGATTATTCGGGGACGCAGGCGTGCAAGGCGTTGCGCGAAGAGGGCTATCGCATCATCCTCGTCAATTCCAATCCGGCGACGATCATGACCGATCCGGATATGGCCGACGCGACCTATGTCGAGCCGATTACGCCCGAAATCGTTGCCAAGATCATCGAAAAAGAACGCCCCGACGCGGTGTTGCCGACCATGGGTGGGCAGACCGCGTTGAACGTGGCTTTGGCTTTGTTCAACGACGGGACGCTGGCGAAATACGGTGTTGAGATGATCGGCGCGGATGCCGAAGCGATCGACAAGGCCGAGGACCGGATCAAATTCCGCGACGCGATGACCAAAATCGGTCTGGAATCGGCGCGTTCGGGGATAGCGCATTCGATGGAAGAAGCGCTCGAGGTTCTGGAACGCACGGGCCTGCCATCGATCATTCGCCCCAGCTTCACCATGGGCGGCACCGGCGGCGGGATTGCGTATAATCGCGACGAATTTATCAAGGTCGTCACCGGCGGGTTGGATGCGTCGCCGACG
>CAZCXQ010000333.1:0-1954 GCA_964502655.1 uncultured Sphingorhabdus sp. | reverse complement strand
ATCGTGATGATACGGCCGAAGCGCGCTTTCATCATTGGTTTGGTCGCGGCGCGCATGAGACGGAATGTCGCTTCAAGGTTGATGCGGATGACGTCATCCCATTCCTCATCCTTCATACGCATGGTCAAATTGTCGCGTGTGACGCCCGCATTGTTGACCAATATGTCGATCTTGCCCAATTTTTCGAGCGCGGCGGGGACAAGCGCCTCAACGCTATCCTTGTCGCCAAGGTTGCATGGCACCGCGACATGATCGCCGCCCAGTGATGCGCGAAACGCTTCAAGCTTTTCGACGTTGGAGCCTGAAACAGCCAGCTGCGCGCCTTGCGCCGCGAGCGCGTGGCAGATTGCGCTGCCAATGCCGCCCGATGCCCCGGTGACGAGTGCTGTCATGCCAGTAAGATCAAACATATTATTCTCCCTTAAAATCGGGTGCGCGTTTTTCGAGAAACGCGGTGATGGCTTCGTCATTGTCCGCGGTGGCATGCGCAAGGCTTTGCATCGCGGCGGACATTTCGAGGATATTTTTGAGGTCCGCCGTCTGTCCTTCGCGCAACAGCCGCTTGGTCATGCGGACGGCATGTGGCGGGTTGGCGGCGATTTTGTCCGCCACCTTGCGCGCAGCAGCCATCAGATCGGCATCATCCACGACTTCGGACACAAGGCCGATGCGCAGCGCCTCTGCCGCGTCAATGGTTTCGCCCGTCAACGCAAGCTCGGTCGCTTTGGAAAAGCCGACGATGCGGGGCAAAAGCCATGCACCGCCATCACCCGGCGTAATGCCAAGGCGCACAAAGCTCTCCGCGAATTTGGCCGAAGCGGCTGCAATGCGAATGTCGCACATAGTGGTCAGGTCAAGCCCTGCACCAATGGCGGGGCCGTTGACGGCCGCAACAACAGGCACCTCAAGAGCCTGAAACATCAGCGGCAACCGTTGAATACCATATTTATAGTTTCGCCGCGTTTCAGCGGGCAATCCGGCGCGTAGGCCGCCGCTGTCGGGGCGCATCTGTTTCAGGTCGCCGCCGGATGAGAATACCGTTCCGGCCCCCGTTATGATGACGCAGCGCACCGACATATCTTGGTCCGCAGCCATGAAGGCATCGCATATCTGTTCAACGACGCCGACGTCCGATATCGGGTTGCGCTTTTCCGGCATGTTCATCGTGATGGTCAATATTCCGCCATCGCGCGACTGGAGAATTTGGTCCGTCATTATATCGCTTTCAACAAAGCTTCGATGTCATCCATGCTGATGACGCTCGTGGTGGTGATGTCTTCATGCGTGCTGCGCTTCACCATGGGTGATAGCACTTTGCCGCCAAACTCCACGAAATGGGTAACGCCCGTCTCTGCCATCGCGATTGCGGACTCACGCCAGCGCACGCGGCCAGTTACCTGCTGCACCAATTGCGCGGCGATGACATCGGCTTCGGACACCGGCGCTGCCGTCACGTTCGCAAAAAGCGGGACCAGCGGCGCATGAATGGTCGTTGTGCCAAGCGCGCTTTGCATTTCATCGGCGGCTGGTTGCATCAATGGGCAGTGAAAGGGAGCAGATACTGGCAATAATATACCGCGTTTGATTCCATGGTCCTTGGCCAGCTCAATGGCACGGTCAATCGCGCCTTTATGCCCGGAAATCACCACCTGCGACGGGTCATTGTCATTTGCAACGGTGCAGGTTTCGCCCTGCGCCGCAGCCGCAGCCAGTGCTTCGGCTTTTTCGATGTCTGCGCCAAGCAACGCAGCCATCGCGCCAATGCCAACGGGAACAGCGGCCTGCATGGCGCGACCGCGAAGCTTCAACAATGCCGCCGTCACGGACAATGGCAATGCGCCAGCGGCACACAGCGCGCTATATTCGCCCAAAGAATGGCCCGCGACGAAATTGCATTTCTCCGAAAGGCGGACGCCGCCTTCGGTTTCGAGCACGCGCAACGTCGCAATGGCAT
>CAZCXQ010000332.1:0-1967 GCA_964502655.1 uncultured Sphingorhabdus sp. | reverse complement strand
ACCAGGCTAAGCCCCAGACCCGTTCCGCCAACCAGCCGACTGCGCCCCGAATCGACGCGATAAAAACGCTCGGTCAGCCGCGGCAAATGTTCAGGCGCAATCCCGTCGCCTTCATCCGCAACTGCGAAGTTCAGCATGGCGCCGGATCGAGACGACACGAGCGAGACCAGAACCGGGGTGCCGTCTTTTCCATATTTCATGGCATTATTCAGGATATTATTGGCAAGCTGCCGCAATTGGCCGGCATCGCCAATCACTGCGGGCAAATCCGCGGTGATGTCGACCGCAATATCTGCGCCACGGTCTTTCTGGCTGTTGCGCAGCTGGTCCACCGTTTCCATCACGATTTGGGCAAAATCGACGGGCGTTTGTGGCGGGTCATATTTTTCGGCTTCAATGCGGCTAAGCGACATAAGGTCGCGCACCAACGCCTGCATACGATCGGTTTCTTTCGCCATTATCCCCAAGAATCGGCTGCGCGTGGCCGGGTCTTCGCCAGCAGCGGGGTCATCCAATGTTTCGATAAACCCTTTAACAGCGGCGAGCGGCGTCAACAGTTCGTGGCTGGCATTGGCAACGAAATCAACGCGCATCTTTTCGGCCGCTTGCGTGCCACTGCGGTCGGCCAAATGGACAATCTTCTGTCCGGGCCCCATCATCTGGATACGCATTTCCCACAGCTGGTTTTTCTGGCCGATGCCAGTGAGTTTTATGGGGTGGCCGCTATGCTGGGCATCAGGATCGGACAGCCGCTCGATTGCCCCGGCATGCCGGAATGCCATCCGGACATTCTGGCCAACAATATTGCCCCCTAACAAGCGCAAAGCAGCCACATTTGCAGCCGTGACGCGCGCGTTTTCGACCATCAATATCGCATCGGTGGATGCATCGATAAACGCCTGCAACTGGGGGTGCGACGTTATTGAGGCTGCATCGATAGCACGCGGTTCTTCGTCGCGCGGCGTATCGATATCGGCTGCATCATGGTCATGCCCTTCGGCCACGACGAACAAAGCAATCAGCGTGGATACGAACACCACAAGGATGCGTTCGGCGGTACCAAGCATTTGCCCTGCAAAAACGGCCCCTACAAAAGCAAGGCCAAAGGCAAAAAATACGCGGGGAGAAAACCAACTGTTCACTATATTAACCCGTCCATGTCAGCCCGATCTGCGGCAATCCCTTGTGTGCTATTACCGGCTACATTGTCCCACATATAGACGCAGTTTTTGCGTGCAAGCATCGCCGATGGAATAACAGACATTTGATTATGAGAGGTTTCGCAAAGCCGCGATCAGATCATCAAAATGGTCGATGATGGCATCTGCGCCCATATCCTCCACTGGCCCGTGCAGGAAACCAAAGCTAACGGCCACACTCGGCACATCGGCATTTTTCGCGGCCATGATGTCGTAGATGGAATCGCCAATATAGGCCGCACGTCCGCCGCCGCATCTTTTGACCATTTCAAAGATGGGTGCGCCGGATGGTTTGGCATTTTCCTTGCCCAATGTGTCCGCGCCCAAAATGCAGCCCATCCGGTGCGCAAGGTTCAGGTCGTTCAGCAACTTGACCGCAAGGCTTTCGAACTTGTTGGTCACAACCGCGTACCGCACACCCATCGCATCCAGGGTGTCCAGCACATTGAGGGCACCGTCAAAGGGCCTACTGTGGACCGACACATTGGCTTCATAATAAGCCAACATCTGGCGGTAGAGCGGCTTAAAATCGCCGTCGGGAATGCCGCCCGTTGCCTCCAAACCCTGTTGCAACATCAGCTTCGCCCCGCCGCCGATATGTTGCTTGACCGTTTCGGCCGAAAGGGTGGGCCTGCCGACGCTGGACAGCACATGGTTGACCGCGGCGGTGAGGTCGCCGCTGGTATCCACTAAAGTACCGTCAAGGTCGAAGCCGATGATGTCGAAAGGAAATTTAAATGGAAACTTTTCAGTCAGTAAGTTAAACGG
>CAZCXQ010000331.1:0-1971 GCA_964502655.1 uncultured Sphingorhabdus sp. | reverse complement strand
GTCTTCAGGAATTTTCGTCAGCGCATCTTTCCAACCCTGTGGAATGGGGCTTTCTTGCGTCAGCAATGGCCGCGTACCGAACTGGAATGCGATTTGCCCAAGCTCTGGATTATCAATCCAGTTGTTCCAGTCGCGCAAGAACCATACGCCGCCCGCCATGACGATCGGCACGTCGTCCGAAATGCCTTCAACGCGCATGACATCGCGCAGTGCTTTTACGCGTGGATAGGGATCCTCCGGGCTGCGCGGGTCTTCCGCATTGGAAAGGCCGTTATGGCCACCTGCCAACCATGGATCTTCGTAAACCACTGCACCCAACCATTCGGGCACCTTGTGATAGGCGCGTTTCCACAATGCCCGGAATGCACGCGCGGAGCTGACGATAGGCAGATAATATACGCCATATTGCGCCGCAATCTCCGAAAGCTTGTAAGGCATGCCCGCGCCGCAGGTGACGCCAGTGACCATCCCCTTGGTTGCTTCCAAAATGCCGTGCAAAATGCGCTGCGATCCGCCCATTTCCCAAAGCACGTTGATATTGATGGCGCCTTTGCCATTGGCAATTTCATGCGCCAGGCGAACCTGTGCGATGCCGCCACGGATGCCGTATTCCACCAGCTCTTCATGACGTTCCGCGCGTGTTTTCCCGTGAAAAACCTGCGGGATCATTTCGCCATTTTCATCATAGCTGTCGGCATTAACCGCCGACACAGTGCCAATGCCGCCGGCAGCAGCCCATGCGCCAGAACTTGCATGATTGGTGGCGGCGACGCCCTTACCACCTTCGACCAATGGCCAAACTTCGCGGCCACCGTACATTATGGGTTTCAGACCCTTGAACACAATTACAACCCCTAACCTCTATGTCAAAAGCGCCGTCCAGCGCGCTTCCCTGCAGGGGCGCTATCGCAATTATCTAGCTTTGTCGCGCAAAATCGGCACGTTTCATCGCGGAACCATATAGCTGCCGATAACGCGCAAACATTGTCTCTTCATCATATAATGCACAAGCCAACACGCGGTTGGCGGCGCCCAGTTTTTCCCGAAGCCCGGCATCATGTGCCAGCTCTCTGATGGCTTGCGCCAAAGACGCCTCGTCGGTCCGCGGGGCGATGAACGGACGGTTTTCGCGTGCGACGATAGTTCGTACGTCTCCAACGTCGGTAGATACCACCGGAAGGGCACTGGTCATCGCCTCTATAAGGGAAATCGGATATTGCTCGCTATCTGACGACAATGCAAAAATATCGAACAGGCGAATATAGCGCGCCGGGTCACGTAAATAGCCGGGCATCATCACGCGGTCTGCGATACCAAGCCGTTCTGCCTCTGCCATGATTGCGCCACGCGCTGGCCCGTCGCCCACAATCGCGAGCCGGATATTTGGCCCCGCCGCTGCAACTGCACGCACAAGCCGCGGAAGATTTTTGACCGTGCGCAGCCCGGCGATCGTGCCGACCACAATCTCGCCAGTGCGTTTCTGAAAGCCCGGAAAAGATCCGCGCTGCGGCCGCCGGTTAAAATGGTCGGTATCGATGCCATTGGGGAACCGACAAATCTTGTCTAGCGGCTGATGCCATATGGTTCGGGCGATATGCTCAAGCGTTTTCGATGGGACGACCAGCGCATTCGATCGCTGCAACGCAATCGTGCGAAACCAGTTCCGCCGCCTTTTCAGCCGGTCGACTTCGTCATCGTTGAACCCGTCTTCATGGTGGATCAGTGGCGGTAAGCCCATGCTGCGGGTGAACAGGGTATGCGCCATCACCCCATCCATCGCGCCCCAATTATATGTCAAAACGAGATGGAATTTCTTCATATATTGGGCAAGCTGACGATAGCGGCCAATCGCTGGCATGCCTTTCAACGACGGCGCCGCATCTTTCGGGAACTGGACTTTGACACGCCGTTCAATCGCATCGGCCGCGCCAAAGGCGTCATCAACCGCCGACAAAACCGTATGTTCGGCCT
>CAZCXQ010000330.1:0-1982 GCA_964502655.1 uncultured Sphingorhabdus sp. | reverse complement strand
GTCGCGGCGGCTTGGTTGCATAAGCGCGGCATGTCGCAACTGGCTTCCTACGCATCATTTCCCGGCAACAGCCGCGGCCGATTCTATTCCGAGCCCGACCGCGATATTCGCGGCCCGCGTGATATATTCCAACGTGATCGGGATCGGATCATTCATTCGATTGCGTTCCGGCGGCTGCGCCATAAAACGCAGGTGTTTATCTCGCCCGACGGCGACCATTATCGTGTGCGCCTGACGCACAGCCTTGAAGTCGCGCAAATTGGTCGCACCATTGCCCGTGCGCTTGGGCTGAATGAAGATCTGACCGAGGCATTATGTCTGGCGCACGATATCGGGCACCCGCCCTTTGGCCATGCCGGCGAAGACGCGTTGGAGGCGACGATGAAGCCATTTGGCGGGTTTGACCATAATGCGCAGACGCTGCGGACGCTGACGCAGCTGGAATCGCCTTATCCGTCATGGCCGGGCCTGAACCTCAGCTGGGAATTGCTGGAAGGGCTGGCCAAGCATAATGGACCCGTTGCCCGTCCGGGCTGGGCATTGTCCGAAGTCAACGCGCAGTTCGACCTGAGCCTGACCGACTGGCCATCGCTTGAGGCGCAAATTGCAGCGATAAGTGACGATATCGCATATGATAATCATGACATTGACGATGGCATCAGGGCCGGGTTGCTGGACATCGACCAGCTGCTGGATCTGCCTTTTGTGGCACAGCGTTGGGAAGCGATTTTGGGCCGCTATCCGGACGTGCCGCAGCGCCGCTTGATCGGTGAGCTGACGCGCCAGCAGATTGGCGTGATGGTCAATGACGTGATTGAATCAACGCGCGCCAGAATCGCGCAGGCGGGTATCAAAACCGCTGATGACGTCCGCAAAGCAGGCGTCATGATCGGCGGGTTTTCGCCAGAAATGGCGGCACGCGAACGGCAGCTGAAATCATTCATGTATGAAAAGCTGTATCACCATCCGATGCAGATGGCGGCGGCAGAAGAGGCAACCAAAATTGTGCGTGAGCTGTTTGCCGCCTATCGCGACGATCCTGCATTATTGCCGGATGAATGGCGCGACAGCCTGCCCAGCGAAGAACCGCAGCGCAGCCGTCACATCGGCGATTTCCTTGCGGGCATGACCGACCGTTATGCAACCGATCGGCACCGCGAAATTTGTGGAACCATTGCATGAGCCGCAAGATCGTCATCGCTGGCGGTTCAGGCCTAGTGGGCAAACAGGCGGCGGAGAACTTGGCGCGCGCCGGGTTTGCGGTCCACCTTGTGTCGCGCCGACCATCGCACCCATTGGCTCCGAACATAAAGGAGCATGTCGCGCCAACCGCCGACTGGCCAGCGATTGCGGCAAGGTTAAAGCCTGACATAGCCATTTCCGGTTTGGGGACGACGATACGCACAGCCGGATCGCGCGCCGCCTTCCGGGCGGTTGACCATGATCTGGTGCTCACCTTTGCACAGGCAAGCCATGCTGCCGGCGCACGGCATTTCATTACGATATCATCGGTCGGCGCGATGCCCGCGAGCAGCAGTTTCTATTTAAGAACCAAAGCGGACATGGAGCAGGGGCTGCGCAACATCGGCTTCCAACGCCTTGATATCATGCGGCCCAGTCTGCTCACGGGTGGTCAGCGTGATGACCGCCGTCCGGGCGAGGCGTTGGGGATATTGCTGTCGCCATTTGTGGATATGCTGATGTTTGGCCCGATGCGGAAATTTGCGTCGACGCCGTCGGGCAAAGTCGCAAAGGCCATTACCAACTTGGCAAAATCGGGCGACGATGGCGTGTTTATCCACGAAAATGAATCGATAAACACGCTCGCTGGTTGACTCTCCAAGGCGGTAAGGCCAATGCGGATTCGTCGCTGACGAAGCGGGAGAGCGTCCCTTTAAGGGGCCGCCGAAGGAGCAACCGCCCCGGAATCTCTCAGGCAAAAGGACCGCTTCGGCTTTTGCGACACTCTGGAAAGCGCATGT
>CAZCXQ010000329.1:0-1987 GCA_964502655.1 uncultured Sphingorhabdus sp. | reverse complement strand
CTTTCCCACTTGAGGCATTGACAGGCAAGGGCCGTTTCGCCATTGGGCTGCTTCTTCGTCGGGACCGGCCCTTATGCTTTGGCATAATGCCCCGTCAAAGAAGTGGACAGGTGGCCGAGTGGTTAAAGGCAGCAGACTGTAAATCTGCCCGGTTTTCCGTACGCTGGTTCGAATCCAGCCCTGTCCACCATTTTTCTGAATAAGCGATTGTTACGCAGCGATTTTATCGCTGCGTTTGATTTTGGCACCACATTTGTTGAGGTCGCGCGCTTAAGCCGTTCCGCGCTTCAGCAGCTTAACCGGCACGGGTGCGACGTTGGGGGCATCGCCCTTCAACACGGCAATCAAAGCCTCCACCAGCATTTCACCGGCCTGAACATAGTCCTGTTCAATCGTGGTGAGCGGCGGTTGTGCATATGCGCCCGTTGCAATGCCATCAAAGCCGATGACGCGCACGTCGGTGCCGACGGCGATGTGGTGCTCATCAAGCGCGCGCATTGCGCCCAGCGCAATGAAGTCGTTGGCGCAGAACAGGCCGTCAAAATCGATCTTGTCGCGGATAAGCCCGTTTACCGCTGCATAGCCTTGGTCTTCGCGTACCGCGTTTTCGGGAAGCGGCGGGCAGATGGGCGGCATGCCCTTTTGCGCCATCACCGCCATATAGGTGGTCAGCCGATCCTGAAATGGCGGCTGTTCGCTGTTTGTGGGGCCAATATAGGCAATTTTCTTGCATCCGCTGGACAGCAAATGTTCAATGGCAAGTCGTGCACCCTGCACATTGTCGCTTTTGATGGAAATTAGGTCTTCTTTGCTGGCGCCCCAGCAGATCATCGGCGTTTTATGCCGCGCATATTCGCCAAAAAACTGCCAGCCTTCAATATTCTGGCCGCTGCCGATGACAATCAAGCCGTCTGCTTGCCTGCTGCCGGTGTAATTGGCGAAGAAGTTTGCCGGGGAATCCTGAAACGAAACGATGAGGTTGTACCCGCGCTCGGAAGCGGACGCCGCGATGCAGCCCAACAGCGACAGATAAAATGGATTGATGTTCGCTTTATTCTCACCGCGCCGGCACAGAATAACCAGCGCAATGGAGTAGGTTTGCTGCGTGCGCAGGCGAAGGGCGTTGTGATCGACCGAGTAATTCAGTTCGTTGGCGAGCGCGACAATACGCGCTCGTGTCACTTCATTTACCTTTTTGTCACCGCGCAACGCCCGCGAAACCGTTGGTTGTGACACCCCCAGCATCGCGGCGATTTGATGCGCCGTTATTCGCCCCTCTTTGCCCATACAGCGCCGTTAGCACCTGAACCTGCGCAAGTCACGCGGCGAGCGCGGATTCCGGCGAGACAAAATCAAGGCCAAGGCTTTCGGCGACGGCTTGGCTCGTCACCTTGCCGCGATGTACGTTCAAACCGGCGCGCAAACCGCGACCCGTTTCCGTGCTACCATCAAGCGCGGCGATACCCTTGCTTGCCAGCGCGAGGCCATATGGCAATGTCGCGTTATTAAGTGCAGCCGCGCTGGTTTGCGGAACGGCGCCCGGCATATTGGCGACGCAATAATGGATGATGCCATCAACGACATAGGTTGGCTCGGCATGGGTGGTGGCATGGCTGGTTTCAAAGCAGCCGCCCTGGTCAATCGCGACATCAACCAGAACCGAACCGGGCTTCATATGCTTCAACATGTCGCGGGTGACCAGCTTGGGTGCACTTGCGCCGGGGATGAGTACAGCGCCGATCACGGCGTCGGCGATGCTGATTTCATGGTCGATGGTTTCAAGTGTGGAATAGCGGGTACGCACCCGTCCGTTGAACAGTTCATCCAACTGGCGAAGGCGCGGGATCGACCGGTCAACGATGGTGACTTCTGCGCCAAGGCCAACGGCCATACGCGCGGCATGGGTGCCAACAACGCCGCCGCCCAGAACGGTGACGCGGCCGGCTGGCACGCCGGGAACGCCGCCAAGCAATATGCCCGCGCCGCC